>NZ_CAMYOS010000003.1:0-133304 GCF_947280595.1 uncultured Gardnerella sp.
CGCATTATTCTTTTAACGGGGAGTCACTTGACTCCCCGTTTTCTTATATTACTTTAAACACTATTAGTCTTTACTACTTTAAACACTTTATGGTTTAGCTGTTTAAACACTCTTAACACTATTACTTTAAACACTTTATGGTTTACTATTAACCCCTATAACCCCTATTATTTAAACACTTTGGGGAATAACCCGGAATAGCCCGCTTTTTAACCTGAAAGTAATAGGTTACAAGGGATTTACAAGGGATTGTAAGCAAAAAAGTAGAGTTTAATGTTATAAACCAAAGTTCATAAAATAAAAAAATAAAAACCTCACAATTAAAAGCCAAAACAATGAACACGTTATAAGCACTCGAAACGCTAGTCTTAGAAACGCTAGTCTTCGCTTATAACACGTTTTATAGACCGGCTTATAAGTTAAGCACGGTTTATAAGTTAAATTAAAAACCCTGGGGCTTTAGTCCCAGGGTTTCTAACTAAAAGAGAAGAAGAAAATTAAATTATATTAAACACAACTCAAAACCATTAAACTCAATGATTTAAATCCTATTAAAAATAAAACCACACTATCCTGAACAAAAGAATACCAAACCCTTAAAAAACCCTGAAAAAACAACGTTAATTATCTAAGATTCTTATTTTTTATATTTTATATTATTTCTTACTTATATATTTAAAGCATGAGAACAGTTATAACGTTTGCTAATCGTAAATAAAGCGATAATTGCGTGTAAATAACGCCACATTGCGAGTAAAGATTGCTACCACACTAAAATGAGCTGAAGTAGACGAGAATAACGAATAGATCGCGCGATAACGTTTGCTAATCGTAAATAGGGAAGTTGTGATTACATGTGTGAGAATTTGTTATTAAGTACACTCGTATGATTTTGCGATTGATTGATAGTGTAATAATTTATGATTGATTGAATAATGATTTGTAATTTAGTGTGTATGATTTTGCGAGTAATGATCTTAAATTTTGGTAATTCTCTAATTTGCCGTATGCTTGAACTATGCCTGAAGATATTTCGTCTAATTGTGAAGCTCAGAAGTCAGCTTACGATGGTGTGAAGCCCGAAGAAAATCACTCAAATAGAGGGCTTTGCTGTGAGTCTAATGGTGAGCATTTGCATGCAAATAGTGAACTTTGCAATGAACCTTCGCATGCGAATAGAGAATGTGTGCTTAGTGAAGACGTAGATAGTAGATATGGCGAATGTGATTTGCTTAATGTTGGTGTGAATGCAAATTTGAATATTGCTAATGATTCTAAACTTTATGAGAGCCGTGTTGATGAAAATGATTTTGCATGTAGTCGCGTTAGTGAAAATGATTCAGATGAAGTAAACGTTGTAAAAAGTAGTGTTGAAAGTTCTACTACTCATGATGTTGTAAAGTCTAATGTTAAGTTACCTTTATCTATTTCAGCGCGACTGGGTCAATTGCAATTCCATCTTTCTGGAAAGTTTCGTGTGCTTCAGTGTGCTGATATACAAGAAAATTCTAAAGTTTCAAAAGATACTATTCGTCTTATTGAAGCTGCTTGTGATGAGGCTAGACCAGATATAGTTATTTTCACTGGAAATCAGATTGCGGGATATGATAAAGATTTTTCTAATACTTTTACGCGCCGTCGTTGGGAACATAATTTAGATTTTTCAGATTCTGATTTAGAAGATACGCGTGAAAAAATTCGCAAGCATATAAGTAGCGTTGTAAAACCCTTGGAAGATAGGGGGATTCCGTGGGTTGTAACTTATGGAAATCATGACAATCAGTGTGGTTTGAGCAATGCACAATTAGATGATTTATATAGAGAATTTTCAGGTTGTTTAAATCATAGCGGAAATATTTCCGATAGAATGGAATATGAAGATAAAAATTGTGATTTTAGTGAAGAATCTGCCTTTAAATCTGTAAAAGTACAACATGCAAAAGGTGTACAACGCGTGCATGGAATATTGCCTAATCAAGTGATTTTTCCTTGTGAACCTGGTACTTTAGCTTTGCCTGTAAAAGACTGTAAGAATAAAGATATAGTGTTTTCTTTAGTGTTAGTGGATTCTGGTGACTATTCTCGCGCGGGTGGTTATGGTGAGCCATCTAAAATAGCTCTCGATTTTTTGAGCAAAATTTCTAGCTTTTTGCCTGCAAGGTTTTGTGTATTCCAGCATTTTGCTCTTAAGCAATATTACGATTTGCTTAGAGAAGTACCTAAGAAAAATGCAAGTGCTGAGCGTGCGATAGAAGGGTATCGTGCTTTTAGTGGAAAATACTATGTGTTAGATGAGTCTAAAGTTTTATCTGATTGTTATCTGAGTGAAGGCGTAAGCTGTCCAGATCTAGATAGTGGTGAATTTGCTATTTTGCGTAAAAATGGCACGTTTTCTATTGCTTCTGGGCATGATCACCGTAATTCTTTTGCAGGTAGAGAGAAGTCACATAATATGCTGCTTGTTTCTACTCCAACTTGTGGATTTGCTTCTTATGGCCCTGAGCCTTATAAGCGTGGTATTCGTCTTTTTGAATTTGATATACGTCATCCATTTGAACCTCGTACTCAGATGCTTGAGTTTGGTAAATTAGTTGGTAAGCCATCATCTCGTAAAGCCTATACTTATGGTCTAACTGCAGAATCTGAACACAATCTTCCTGAAGTTGATTTATTGCGCAAGCCGTCTATATTTACGCGTTTAATTCATAGATTACGTAAAAGGTGATTTGTTTTAGTTTTTGTTTTAGTTTTTGTTTTAGTTTTAGTTTTTGTTTTAGTGCTTTATTGATTAGATTTGCTGATTTGCTTTAATTTTTAGTGCTTATTGCTGTCGTGCGAGAGTTTCGCGCGTTTGTATACGTATTTCATACGCGCATTTTGTACGCGCGTTTTGAAAGTCTGTTTCGTGGGTAAGTCTTTCGCTATTATATATATAGTATTTTGAGTGCGCTGCAATTTTCATGCAAAATGTGAGTTTTCTTGTCAGCGATTGCTTATGGAAGTTTTGACTATGCACGCGCGTAAACGAAAGAGGTAAATGTGTTTGCACAGAGCGTAGCTGATACTAGCGATAATAACGCATTAGATGTGTTACATGTTGAAGGTGGTAAGCCCTTAAATGGCACTATTAAGGTACGTGGTGCGAAAAATTTCGTCAGTAAGGCAATGGTTGCGGCACTGCTTGCTGCTGAAAAATCTACATTAAAAAATGTTCCCGAAATTCGCGATGTGCATGTTGTTTCAGATTTATTGCGTTTGCATGGTGTTAATGTTGATGTAAATGTTTCTGATGGTATTGTTGAAATTGATGCTGCAAAAGTTCAATTAGCAGACGTTGCAGATGTTGACACTCTTTCAGGCTCTTCTCGTATTCCAATACTTTTCTCTGGTCCATTGTTACATCGTTTAGGGGAAGCTTTTATACCTGCATTAGGCGGTTGTAATATTGGTGGACGCCCTATTGATTTTCATTTAGAAACCTTGAGAAAATTGGGCGCTAATGTAGATAAAGATCACGAGGATGGCATACATATAACTGCTCCTTACGGTTTGCATGGAACTAAAATTCATTTGCCTTATCCGTCTGTTGGTGCAACTGAGCAAACATTATTAGCAGCTGTTTTAGCTGAAGGACGCACTGAAGTTTCTGGAGCTGCAATTGAACCTGAAATTATGGATTTGGTTGCTGTATTACAAAAAATGGGCGCTATTATTTCGGTTGATGTTGACAGGACTTTCCGTATTGAAGGCGTTGAAGAGCTGCATGGATATACTCACACTGCTTTAACTGATCGTATTGAGGCTGCATCGTGGGCTTCTGCTGCATTAGCAACTCATGGAGATGTGTTTATTAAAGGTGCAACTCAGCCTGAAATGATGACTTTCCTGAATGTTTTTCGTAAAGTTGGCGGTCGTTTTGATGTTACTGATCAAGGCATTCGTTTTTGGCATCCGGGCGGTGACTTGCAACCTGTTGCGATTGAAACAGATGTGCACCCTGGTTTTATGACTGATTGGCAGCAGCCTTTGGTTGTGGCTCTTACTCAAGCAAAAGGTTTGAGTATTGTGCATGAAACAGTGTATGAAAACAGGTTTGGTTTTACTAAGCCTTTGGTTGATATGGGTGCAAAAGTTCAGCTTTATAGAGAATGTTTAGGATCTTTGCCGTGTCGTTTCCAGCAGCGTAATTATAAGCATTCTGCTGTGATTTTTGGACCTACTCCTTTAACTGGTCAAGATATTGATGTTCCTGATTTGCGTGGTGGCTTTAGTCATTTGATTGCTGCATTGACTGCTAAAGGTCCGTCTAATGTACACGGAATTTCGTTGATTGATCGCGGTTATGCTGATTTTCGTGGCAAGCTGCTTGCTTTAGGTGCAAATATTGATTAGCTATTAGTTTGTTAGTTTTTTAAGCTGCTAAATCTTAGTTTTTTAAGTGGCTAAAGCGATGTTTGTCTATTAAAGCGTCATATGTTTCTGTGTGTTATAGTTTTCTAGGTGTTTTAGAGCGTTCGCAAGATTCTTGTGAACGCTTTTTGTTTTACATTAGTGTTAGATTTTGTAATATTTAGTTTGTTTATGTAATAAAAATGTTGTGTTAAACTTTCGACCACATTGGCGGAAAAAGCTTGGCTTAGTAAAAAATCTTCATTAAAGTAATATTCACATTGAAGTGTAGCTGCTTTAAATAATTGTTTTTAGAGTAAAAAGTTTGCGTATTTGGTTTTATAGTTTTTTTTTTATTTGAGAGTAGATGTTATTTGGAAGCGTACATAACAATATGCGAATTGCTGAAAATTGGGGGAATAATGAATTGCGTAGGTGGTAGATACCAGCTACTTGGCGAGTTGGGGCGAGGTTGCACGTCTATAGTGTATCTCGCTGTAGATAATGTATTGCAATGCAAATGGACTGTGAAAGAAGTTGTTCTTGAACAGTCTAATCAGTCTGCAGATGTATTGAAACAGGCATTGCGTGCAGAAATCGCTATTCTTAATCGCTGTGATAACCCGTATATACCACGTATTGTCAATTATTTTGAAGAAGGGAATCGTGCTTACATAGTTCGTGATTATGTTCAAGGAAATCCACTTTCTTATATAGTTTCTAAGAATGGTGCTCAAAATATTAAATTTGTGATCCGTATTGGTATTGAATTATGTGAAATATTAAAGTATTTGCATAATTTGCATCCTGCTGTTGTTTATGGTGATATGAAGCCATCGAATGTGATGATAAATCATGATGGTCACGTAAAACTTATAGATTTTGGTGCTGCTCAAGAATTGCGTACAATTCAGCGAGAAAACTTAATGAATAGTAGTAACGTGACTTTTGGAACTAAAAGTTTTGCTGCTCCTGAACAATTTTCTAATTTAGGATTAGTAAGTGTTCAATCAGATATTTATTCTCTTTCTGCAACTTTAGCTTATGCGCTTTTTGGTAGAAAAGTTAATGGGAAGATTGATTTTTCGCGATTTTGCACCGTAGATGATTGTAATGAATTAGACTTTTGCTCTACATCCGGTGTTCCTAGTGTTCTGGGTGTCTCTAGTTCTCGTAGCGTATCTAATGCGTGTGAAACATCTAGCATGTTTCGTGATGGCAATTATAAGCGAGTGAGCGCTTTAGATAGAGATGGCTATGCGGATGATAAAAATAATTTTTGTCGAAAGTCTAATGATGGATTTGATGAAAGTTTGTTATTAAATAATTATGTAATGGCAAAATTATGTAGTGTTATAGCTCGCGGTATGTGCATAAAACCAGAGAACAGATATAAATCTTGCGATTCCATGATGGAAGATTTGCTAAATTTGCAAGAATTATTGATCAAAAATAAATATTGCAATAAAAATATGAAAATTGCTGAATCTCGTGATTGTGGATTGCATGGTTGTAAATCTCTGGATTGCGAATCGTCATCTTGCGAATCGCGTGATAGCAAATTGCGTGATTGTGAATCTAGCGATTGTAAATCGTATTCCGGAAAATCTAAGTCAGATAGTTCAGTTGCTAGTAATTTAGATCTTGAAAAATCAAATTATATTGAGTTAAATTCTCTTGAATCTGGTGTTCGTGAATCTCGTGATTGTGAATCTGGTGTTCGTGAATCATCATCTCATGAATCTGGTATCGATAATTCAAGTTTTAGTCAGTTTGATAGAAAGTCTAATAGAGTTAAGAAATCATTTGTTAGTAGAAGAGAAATTAGGGCTAGAAAACGTAGACATTTTGCTTATGTTTTAGTTCTAGCGATTTCTGGGTTATTGTGTTTTGTGCTTAGTCCAGTAAGTTTTGCTGTTTCTCAGCGTGTTCGTAATGAGAATTATGACAGAAATATTCGCAATTGTTCTTTAGCATTGGATTCTGAAAATGCTGAAATGTATTGCGAGCGTGCAATAAGTGATGAGTCTATGCCTATGACACCTTTATTGCAATTATTGAAATATCACTGTAGAGATTTTCGTTGGGATTCTCGCGAAAGGCGCGTATTTAATAAATTGCTTTCGAAATATGATTCTAGATTGCGTAGTCAAAGTGAATTGTGGTCTAAGCTTTCTTTTGAGATTGGTAAAGCGTATTGGTTTTATGCTTTTGATTTTACTAAATCAGAAAATGTTGGGAATAATTCACTCTTAATTGATAGAAATGATAAATTGAAGAATTCTTCATCTCAAGATGATGCTTTAGAAAATGAGTATGTTGAATATGTTCATGAAGCATTAGATTGGTTTGATAAAGCATCGCATGATGTTAGTTATCAGCAGCATGAGCTTATTTCGTTATATAAATCTGTTGCTAGTGCATATTTTAAGATAATACAAAATTCTCAAGTTGATTCTAAAGAAGATAGTGCTATTGGAGATAAAAATGTTGGAAATTCTGATAAAAGTTTTAGCGATAATGAGAAAGAGAGTAATAGTGTAAAAGATGTTTATACGGATTCGTATTATCGCAATTTTTGTATGAATCTTCTCGACTTTCTTGAAGTAAATCGTAATAGCAGTAATGAAGTTGTTCGTATTGGTAGTGCAGAAGTTGCATTAGATAGTGCTCAATTCTTGGAGAAAAAATTAAGTTCTGAAGAAGATAGTAATTCTATAGAAAAGCTTTATAATCTTTCGCTTGATATAGCTAAATCAACTAAGACTACAAGTTATGTAACAGAATCACGTAAAAAACAATTGCTTAGTGTTTTTGAACTTTTTGAAAGTAGCAAGAATGTTAATCACGATGTAGTAAAAGGGATTCTTATTAAAAAAGAAGATTTGAGTTCAAATAAATATGCGAATACTGGTGGAGTAATTATCAATGATGACAGTAAAGATTCTGAGAAAGATTCTGAGAAAGGAGATAATAAAGCATCGCGTAAAGCATTTGGTAAAGGCTCTAAGAAGGGAAAATAAGGAAAGAAAGTAAGGAAATTGAATGAAGTTAAAGAAAGAAAAAGTTAGCTAAGGAGGGAAGTTAAGTGGGGGTGTGTTAAGTGGGGGTGTGTTAAGTGGGGGTGTGTTAAGTAGGGATGTGTTAAGAAAGTTAAGAACTTTAAGAAGGGAGTTAAGAAGGGAGTTAAGAAGGGAGTTGAGAAGGAAATTTAAGAAAGGAGGTTAAGAAATTTAAGAAGGAAGATTTGAAACCTGAAAATAAAGGATCTTGCAGAAAAGAGATAAAAATCATTTGTGAGCCTAGAAAAGATGGGAGGCGTGGATAGTGATGAAATAAATGAAGATAAAGAAAATCTTAATAATATTTCTGAAGGAACGAATTGGAGTAGTACGCGAGTTGAATACAACAAAAATATAAAAAGAAAAATAAATGAATTAGATTTCTTCATAAAATTTAGTTCATTTGCATGAGTTTCGGGGGATTTATGACAGCTGGAATGTGGAGCATGCTGGGGTATTTTTTGCTAATAATTGGAGCTTTACTATGCTTTAGTGCAATTATTGTGTCAAAAATCATAAAGATAAAACGTGCGATTAGATATATAAGTTCGTTTTTATACACTTCTGCAAGACATAGTCATAAATCATCTTTAAATTCTAGAAAGCTTTTTCTTCGTTGTAAGTCGAATCTTGCAGGTTCATGTTTGATTGATAAGGGTTCTGCTGATAAGGGTTCTGCTGATACGTATTCAGTTGATACGTCTTTGGCTGATGTAAATCATGCTGTAAGTATAAGGCATATGAATCGCAAGAATAGAGTTAATAATTTAACTAGTATGAATCGCGCGAATTATATGAGTGACGTAAACAAGTCGAATATAGTTACTTCAAAATCTCGTTCTGCTTGTGCTAAAAAGCGTTTGCGTGCTCTTGTTTGAGTGCGCTATTCGAATGATTGTATAGAAAATATCACTATTTATTGGGGGAAATGTGATGATGAGAAAGTTGAGTAAGCATACTTTTTATGGAAAATCATCGCTAAGGAGATGGGTTTATGCTGCTATAGTTTGCGTTGTTATTATGTCTTGGATATGCATTGGTAGTGAAAATATTGCATCGCTTGTATATAATACAAAATCTTCTTCTGCTATGGCAACAGAATCTGTTTCTTCTGGGACAATTGGCGAATATATTGATTCGAGTTCGATTTCGAGTTCAATTGAAGAAATGCAACCTAGTATGCTTGGATTGCGTTATATTCATGTTAAGAATGTTGATTTTTGTGGAGAAAATTCAACTGAGATATTGAATAAAGGAGCTTTCGCGTTTGCGCATGCGTCTGTTCGCTTAAAAGTCAATATTGATGGTTTTACTCGTGCTTTTGCAAAACGTTTGCAAAAATTACGTGTAAGTATACAAAAATATAAAGTTACAGGTGATTCTCGCATTCTTGAGCCAACAAAATTATTGTCAGAAAGCGTTGATGTTCATTATAGGGAAGATCCTCAAACGAAGAGTCTGACTTTAGATGCTCCAACTAGTTATACAATCAATTTAACTCTTAGTGGTGAAGGTGTATACGATATTGGAACGTTAAAAGTACGCGCAATTGCTCTTAAAAGCATACCAAAAGCAAATAGATACTTCACTAATAGTAGCTTTGTGAAAAATTCTTATGAGAATACTAATAGTTCCATAATTGATTCTATACAAAATCCTACTGGTGTTCGTTTCATAGTAATCGACAACACGCGTCCTTCTATGAAAGTTATGTATGAAGATAAAAAAGATGGTAATACTAAGTATTTTAATCATCATCGAATCGCGCATATAACTGTTAAAGATGCGAATTTTTCTTTAATGAAACTATTGCAAAATGATGCAATAGCTCGTACAGATGATGAAAAATCTCAAGTTATTATTAGTGCATCTGATTTTATAAAAGATAATAAATCTAGTGAAATATGGCATTCTACTTTGAACTACGATGATGGCGATTGGCGTGTGATTTACAGAGTAACTGACATGTCTGGTAATAAATCGGAGTATGTAAAAAATTCATTTATTGTTGATACTAAAGATCCTAATGTTGAAATTTCTGATATTGCGAGCAATAAAACTTACGAAGTAGAAAATTCTGGTTTTCCATTTAAAGCGATTGTTCGCGATAATATGCGATTGAAGTCTTTTCTTATGCGCGTTAACGGAAAAGTGGTTATAAAGTGGAATTCTAGTTCTAAATCTGAAAGTAATAATATTAACTCTGATTCTGAAGATTCTAGTTATTCTAATGGCGTTGTAGTAAAAAATGTTTCAGATTCAGAAAAGTTATTAACTTACACGTTAGAACCTTCCGAAAAGCTATACGATGTTTATGTTGAAACTACGGATTTTGTTGGTCGTACTGTGTTCCAGAAAATTGAAAATGTTAGAGTTAAATCGCGTTCTAACAATAGTTCAAATTCTGATAGTAACAAAGTTGTGAACGATTCTTATGATAGTGAATCATCTTTTGATAAACTTTACAATATTGTGCGTGGAATTATTAAAATTCCAGTTTCTACAGATAAACCAATAACTAATACTGATCAAGAGAATCAAAATTCTGTAAATTCTGGGAATTTAGGTAAACAAAAGCCTGCTTCAAGTGAAAAATCTTCTAAAAAATTATCTCATCATTCTATAAGTCCGAAGAAAATACTTTCTAACAATGGTAATAGTGTAGATAATTCACATTTGAAGAATCAAAAGACTTCGCTTAAAACTAAAGATCCGTCCAAGAGTCAAGGACCAAATGAAAAAGATTCATTAAAAAGTGGAGGAGATAGCAAAGCTCACAATTCAGATTCAAATGATGAATCTTATGGTCCAATAGATAAGAAAAACTCAAAAAATAAAAATGTAAGCGAGAATGAGAATAGTATTTTGAGTAGCTCTTATAGGTTGCATCCGAGGTGGAAAGCAATATTAAAAGAACGTAATCGAGTTATATCGCATGACTTAGCTGATGCTATACATTTGCATAGTTCTAAAAATGTTAGTAATGGGAATGATAAGAATAGCAGACATAATGCTGATGTTGCTCACTCTCGTTTTAGTGATAAAACATATGATTCGCAAAATAAATTGCGAAATAAGAGTAAAGATGCTAATAAAAATGACAAAGATTTGGTTAGTGGAAATATGAAGAAGAATGAATCTAGTGGAGATGATAGCGAGGATAGTTATAAAAAAGATTCTAATGATGATTCTGAGGAATTGTTAGATAAAGACACGCAAAAACTTATTTCTGACGCAAAATCGGATTCGCATTCTAATGATTCTAATAATTCTAATAATTCTATGATTATTTTGCTAACAATTGGAGTAGTAATTATTAGCATCGTTTCTGTGTTGGTAGTTGGATATGTTGTTTATAAACGTAATGGAGGAATTTTTATGAAACACTAATTTCATGTATTACTGTTCCTTACTTGCGCTCGCAACTCTCTTGAGCGTCAAGCATAAGTATTGTGCTTAAACTCTAGAGAGTTGTTGTTTAGTGTTTAAATATTTCTATTTAATATGACTATAGTTTGCTTGTGCTGTGAAGGACAGTTGATGTTTAGTTACTTTAGCATGTTGATGTTTAATTACTTTTAAGCGTTGGCTTTTAGTTACTTTAGAATGCTTGCGTTTAATTACTTTTAAGCGTTGGCTTTAATGAATAGTCACTGTTAAAAAATATGAGTTAAGAAAGCTAGTTAGTTAAGAAAGCTAGTTATTTAGTGCGTCACGTATTCTTCCAATAGTAATTGCTGTTTGCAAAACGTACGCTTCACGCGGATCTGTGGCGTCCCAACCAGTTGTTTGTGCTACTTTTCTTAAACGATATCTCACTGTATTTGGATGAACATTAAGCTCATGTGCAGTTTGATCTAATGCTCCGCCAAATCTTAGGAACATATCTACAGTAGGAAGAGTTGGATCATCTGTGCTGTAAGGCGCTAAGCTTTGATAAACAGATTTATATAGAGTTTCTATTGCAGATGAATCTCCAATGAGCGCTCTTTCTGGAAGAACGTCATCTGTGTGAATAATATTTGGCAAATGATTAACAGCTGGTGCTACTGCAAGAGATGCTAAAGTAGCTGTGATTGCGTCCGCAACTTGATTTACGTTTTGAGCTATTCTACTAACTGCAATCGGCTTTTTAGAAGGAGCAAATAACTGACATAGTTTTTCTAAAGCTTGATCAGATGGATCTTCTCGAATTGCGAGAATAATAATATGAGATGGAGCTGAAAAACTTGAAGTTCGCGTAGCTGAACTAATATTCCATGCATGTGCTATGCGCTCTATTGCATCATTTTGAACGCTTTCAACTATTGCATCATAAGCATTACAAGATCCTAACATTGGCCAAACTGCTCTTCGCAATGAGTCAGTGTTGTTTGCGAATTCATGTGTAGCAATATGCCTTGTTGGACCATTATCTTTATGCTTTATTGCCCCATATGTTCCTGCAATAACAATAATTTTAGGATTATTTTGCCATTGTAAAAGATGCATCAATGCGCTTACTCTCTGATCTGCAATTCCATTCATAAGGCAAGTTGCAATAAGAGTGTGTAAACGAAGTCGTGTTGTTGAATCAAAAACTTTTCCATCGCGATTATCGTAAATACCAAATTGTTGTTCGCATATTGGTGCTGTTGGCAATACAGTGAAATGTGGAGTTTCGCTGTTTGTATTATTTTGAGTTTTTTGAGTTTTTTGTGAATTTCTAGATCCAAAATGCCAAAGACGATGCTTATGTTTTTTTGTATAATCTTCAGAAGGTTCTGTGTTTTCTATTTGCGAATCTTTTTGTTGTGTATTTTTGTAGTTTTTATGTTCAGATTCATCAAATGTTGTTTCTTTTAAAGAAGATGAAGAAGAAGATGATTCAGATTCAGATGATGAAGACGAATTTTCTAAAAGTTGCGTTTCAATATTGTTTGAATAAATACTACTTCCATCTGCTTTAATGCCTGTAAGCAAAGAAAGAAAATCAAAGTCATTTTTAATAGATTTAGGTACGGAACTTCTAGGAGAGCTTGAGTCGCTTTGCGCAATTCTCTGGCTGTTCTCATCTTGAGAATCATGGCTATCAGTCGAAATTGCATCAATCATTGCACACCTTGTTATTTGTAGTAAGCATAGAAGTTTCTTCTATTTTATTCACATTCATGCCATTTTCTTTTTCAATCGGCATTTTGTTTTCTTCTAATAATTTTTTAGTATTTAGTTCAATAGATTTCTGCTCTTTGCTAGATTTGCTAGATTTGCTAAATTTATTAGATTTACTAGATTTTGATTCGTTATTGCTGAGTTGTGATTCTTTACTAGATTTACTAGGTTTCGGCTCTTTGCTAGATTGTGATTCATTCCAGAAAGTTAAAGCTGTAAACCAAAAAACAAAAGTTATAGGTAACATGTGTCTTTCAAAATTATTTGCTGGAGCTAGCATCATAACTCCAACTAAAAGCGCTAAAGGTATGTGTAAAGCAACTGTTTTCCATCGTTTACAAATAATTTCAGCTGCTCCAATCAGCAAAGTTGCAATAACATAAGTATTTCCGTGAATTAGCCAACCTAATTCAGTATTATCACTGAAATCGCTTGCGTTCCTATAAACTTTATTTCTCCAATCAGGCATCCAATAGCGAATCCAAGTTGAATTTTGAATATTATCTGTGTTTATATAATATTCAGGACCAACATAAGGTTTATCTGTTATATCAAAGTACCCATAAGTTTTAGCCAAAAATGCGTCTATTGCTGTGAGCGGACTGTTTTTAACAATCAGCCACCATGCTCGATTAAACTTTTGTAAATCTTTTTTAGTTACGTAACGCCATCTATAACTTACTTTTTTTGATTGTAGCCCAGAAGATTTAACAGGATCTGCGTCTTGCGGATTGTATGTTTCTGCAGTCTGATCTAGGTTGAAAATCGGCTCTATATCTTTTCTAGCTTCGTACGGAATGCTTTTTGGATTTAATCTTGCGGTTCTAGCTATTTGTTGAAGTTGTAATCCTTTGCTTTCAATAGGATCTCCACTTATAATTACTCCGTTGTGTATGAGCAATGAGATTGATCCGTGAATAGCAATAATTGGAAGAAGTATGCAACAAACCCATATGCACCAACGTTTTCTTTCGCTTATAAGTAATATTACGAATTGAATTATTAAAATGTACCATGCATATTTTGCTGCTATTAGCATTACGCATACAGATATAATCAGCTCAAATATTGTGTGGTATCGATAATTTTTATTTCGAAGTTCATATAGTGTTCCAAACCACCACACGAATGCGAACGCGAATAATGGTGATTTCGTTAAAGATATAGTGCTGAAAGTTACTAGTGGGCTAAATAAGAATGTAATAAGTATTGCTAATCTAATAAAAACGGGTGTGCTTGTTGTGTTCGATGAGATTGGTGTGCTCTGTGTGCTAGTTGCGTCATCTGCGATCGTTTCGCTTGTTTCGCACACCGTACTAGTTCCACCAGTTTCGCTAGATGTAATGCATGTTTGTTTTATGTCTTTTATGCTGTTATTCCATGGTTGATTCAGAAATCTATTTGCGCTCGCTGAACAGCACCATATTGCGAATAAAAATTGAAGTGCTGCTAATAAAACAATTCCAGCATCATTTGAATTTGTAAAATATCTAGAAACTGCAGTAACTGATCCGTAAATAACAGTAAGAACAATATTATGTTGATCAGTTAAATATGTTGGGTTTTTGGGCCATAAATAATGTGCAGTTGGATAAATATCTGCAGGCACAAAGCTAAAGAATCCAATATAAGGTTGTTTTAATCCTGTAACTTGATTCCAAGCCCAGCTATATTCTCTTATTTGTGAGCAGATGTCAGCTCCGTAAGCAGCCAAAAGCGTTACTGGAATCCATAGCCATCCTATAAATAGCGTAATCATAATATTTCTACGCGTTCGTGTCATGTGTATTATGCACGCGCGCGCGAATTTATATAAGATTTTGAATAGATTATTTAAAGCTTTTGTGAATGTGTGTAAAAACGTTAAAAAACGTTGTGAATTTTTATGCGAGAATTTCGATACTATTTTTAATACAAAAGATTTTATGTGCTTTAATAAGAGTAAAAATTTGTGAGAAAATCGAATAATATGATTTGGCAAATGAGAAGTTTTACCAAAATGAACTATTACGCAAAGTATAAAATAATACAAAGCGAAAGAAATAACAAAAATTAAGAAATGTTGTAAACGGAAATTTGCGATAGAAGCGAAAACTAAATCGTCATTATGTGATATGTACTTATAATCTTGTGATCGGAAAATAGGTCCGATGCTTGTACATAAAGCGAACCATGCGCATAGTAGGACCATAAAAATATGGATTGCTATTGCTTGCGCAATTTTTATAGCGCTTTTGCTATGCGTGGAAGTGTTTTTCATATTCTACCTATGCTAGTAATAAAAACTACTTTATTAGCTTACATCTTTTACTTACTAAATTGTGTGTTTGTGTTTTTTAAATATTTGCGTGAATCGTGTTTGTGATTATTTTTGTGATTATTTTTCGTGATTATTTTTTGTGATTGCAATGTTCGTGATTGTGTTTATGCATTTGCTTTTTCAACTGTATGATTGTTCTTATTTTTGTTGATTTTGTAAATTTTATACAATCATAATTTAGCAATTTAATAAATATATAACTGTCAATATTTCATATAATAAATATTATGAATATTCCTATTTTTTCAGATGAAACGAAATTGCCTTCTAAAGCAGATTATGAAGTTTTGCCTTTGACTAAAAGGCAAGCAGATGGATTAGTTTACGTATCTTGCACTGATTCTACTCAAAATATTGCAAGAAATATGATTAAGAATGGCGATATTTGTGCTAGTAAAGATGGGAAATTACCTGTTTATGCAATAGTTGCAGATGATCAAACAGCAGGTAGAGGTCGTCTTGGACGCAAATGGGTTAGTAGACCTGGAGAAAGTTTTCTAGTTTCTTTCGTTGTTTTATTGCCTAAAAATATAGTAATGGACGCGAGTAGGAATGGATGGCTTCCAATAATTGCAGGTCTTTGCGCGAGGGATTCTTTACTTGAAACTTTTAGCGAATATAAAAGTAAAGCGATTCACGGTGATGAATGTACTTTGAAACTTAAATGGCCAAATGATATATTTTTGCATGATTGTAAAGAAGGCGGAATATTAACTGAACTAGTTTCTTCGACTGACAATAATTATATTGGAGTAGTTTTTGGAATTGGATTGAATTTGCATGTTCCGCAATTTGTTTTGCCTATAAAAATGGCAACTTCTTTGCAAATGCATATGACTTCTTTGCCTGAATCTTTAAAATTGCGAGATTTTATTGCTTCTCATATTGTTAGCGCTTTGCGTTTGCGATTAAGTGATTTTATAGAAAAATATCCAAATAACTATGATGATTTGCTTAGCGAATTTACTAAAGTTTGTTGGACGCTTGATCGTTTTGTTAGCGTGCATCCTGTTAATGGTAACGCTATTAAAGGTTTAGCGTTTAGAATTGGCGAAGATGCTTCGATTGCGATTCGAGAAGATTCTGGTAACGAAGTAGTTGTTAAAAGCGGAGATGTGCATGCTGTTGCGTATGAGAGTGAAGACTTGCTTTAGAGTTTAGTGCTTAGCATCCAAGCTTTTAGTGTTTAGAGTTTATGGTTTTTAGAGTTTAGATCTTAGAGTTTGGATCTTATAGTTTAGATCTTATGTTGATTAGCAATGTTGGAAAATAAATTCGCACGGGGAATCCATTGGACTTTCCGTGCGAATAAGCTTTTATTTTAATGTAAAATTTATGACGCTTTTTAGATTATAAAGCGAATCTTTTAAGCGCGCTTTTTATTTAAAGCATTGTATAATCCTGAGCAAATAGCGCTTGCTGCGAAAGCTTTAATCAAATCTCCAATCATGAAAATAATCAAAGTAGATGCAGCTGTTTGTAATGCCATTCCGGTTAAGTAGCTTTGTCCAAAGATTCCAAACGCGTAAATCACGATAGTGCCGATTATAGAAGCCACGGAGTAAGTGCAGAATCGTACGAAAGTCTTTTTGAATGAACGTTCTGGCATCATTGCATCGAGAGCAATGTCAAATATGCGTTTCAAAGCTGCAGTTGCTGCAACGCCAAAAATAAAGCCAACAAGGAATCCAGCAGTTGGTCCAACTAATACAGCTAAACCTCCTTTAAAACCTGCAAATACAGGCAATCCTGTAGCACCCAGAGCAAGATACATAACTACTGAAGCAATACCTTCACGCCATGTTAATGTTAAGCCAATAATGCATAAAACAAGAGTTTGCAATGTAATTGGCACAGGTGTAATAGGAAGATAAATTGCGCCTGCCATTGTAGATAATGCTAAAAGCACAGTAAGAAGAGCTGGTTTTGCAATCCAACGAGCTGCATAATTAACATTTTCTAATAAACGTGATGATGTTGTGCATTTAGTAGTGTTATCTAAATTGCTCATGATTAACCTTCTTTCGTTTATTTTTCCGGTTGATAAAAACATTACGTGCACTAAAAATCATGTGCATTGGAGAAGTGTACAAAATTTTGCATTAGGTTTTGTGTATGTTGGCTCATACTAAAACAGGATTTTTCAGATATTTTTTATCGTATGGTTACGAATATCAAAAAATTACTTATCGCTAATCGTGGTGAAATTGCTTTGCGAGTGATCCGCACAGCGCATGAAATGGGCATTTCTACTGTTGCGATTTACGCACCAACTGATCGCAATGCTCAATTTGTAGAAATGGCAGATGAAGCTTACGCACTTTCTGGAGATACATATCGCGATACTTATTTGAATGAAGACGCGATTCTTGAAATTATTAAAAGAAGTGGCACTGATGCTGTACATCCTGGATATGGATTTTTATCTGAAGTTGCGTCTTTTGCGCAAAAAGTCAATGACGCAGGTGTGATTTGGATAGGTCCTCGTCCGGAAGCTTTGATTGACCTTGGAGATAAGATTACTGCTCGCCGAGTTGCTGTGCGAGCTAAAGTTCCGCCTGTTCCTGGAATCTCTGAGCCTGTAAAAGATATTCGAGAGCTTTTAACGTTTGCTCAAACTCACGGTTACCCTGTGATGATGAAACGCACAGATGGTGGCGGTGGTCGTGGTATTACAGTCGTGCATAACGATGACGAATTGCGCGGTTTTTACATGAATCACGATGCTTTGCAAGGCGGAGATTTAGACGAATACTTCATTGAACGTTTTATAGACAAAGCTCGTCACGTTGAAACGCAATGCGGACGTGACGCTAATGGGAATTTCACCGTATATTCCACGCGCGATTGCTCTGTGCAGCGCCGAAATCAGAAATTGGTTGAAGAAGCTCCTGCACCGTTCTTAACGGACGATGAAAATGAGCAGCTTCGCAGATATTCTCGTAACCTATTTGAAGCTGTTGATTACGTAGGTCTTGGCACGTGTGAATATATGGTGACTTCTCAGCATAAAGTTTATTTCCTTGAAGTAAACCCACGTTTGCAAGTGGAACACACTGTTAGTGAAGAAGTAAGCGGACTCGACTTAGTGCGCGAACAGCTCAATATTGCTGACGGCAAGAATCTTACTAAAGATCCAGAGCCTAGAGGTCATAGTTTTGAGTTGCGAATCACTTCTGAAGATCCTGCTACTAATTTGACTCCAAGCTCTGGAACTTTAACGAAAATAAAGTGGCCTTCTGGTCCTGGAATTCGCGTTGATTTTGGAGTAGAAGAAGGTGATAACGTATCTCCAAAATTCGACTCTATGATGGGTAAGTTGATTATAACTGCGCAAAATCGTGAAGCTGCTGTTGCACGTGTTCGAAGAGCATTAAAAGAATTGTGTATTGAAGGTGTGCCAACTCCTGCAAAATTATTTGAACAAATCTTCAACGATCCTGAGTTTACTGCAGAAAATCACAGTTTTGACGTATCGACTAAGTGGTTGGAGCGCAAATATTTGAATCGTGTTCCAGCTGCATCTTTGGGAGGTCAGCCAGCTTCACTTGTTTCAGGACAAACTTCTGACGATTCTGAAAATAAGCAACCGGCAATGGAATCTTTCGTAATTGAAGTTGATAACAAGCGTGTAAAGCTTACGATTCCTCAAGATATTGTTGATAATCTTACTGGTTCTGCTCGCGTTCGCAACGTTTCTAGAGTTTCTCAACCTTTGCGAGGTCGTGGACTTAGAGGAGATACGCATAAAGGTGAAGAGCAAAAACAGATTCCAGGTGTGATTGCAGCTCCAATGCAAGCTGTTATTACTCGCGTGAATGTTGCTGAAGGTCAGAAAGTTGCTAAAGGCGATTTACTAGCTGTTCTTGAGTCTATGAAGATGGAAAATTACGTTTATGCTCCAGCTGCAGGAACTGTTACTGGTATTTTTGTTGCTCCTGGCGATGGCGTGGAAGCAGGAGCAAAGATTGTGACTATTGAAATTGCTGGAGATAGTGATAAGAATTCTTCGAATAAAACTGAAGGAGCACAAAAATGAGCAATTTATTGCAAGAAAAATCTGCTGTTTCTGAGGTTTCTTCTGTTTCTGGAATCAATACAAAAACTGTTTCTAGTTCTACTGTAGAAAATAATTTACAACCTCGTAGAGGTAAAGCTGCTGTGCAACACGCTGCTCAATTAGCTAGAGATGCAGAACAGAGCGCGTGTGATAAACAGCATGCTAAAGGAAAAGGAACTGCTAGAGAGCGTTTGGATTTGCTTTTTGACACTGGCTCTTTCGTGGAAATCGGTCGTTTTAACGGCGGAGATATTAACAATGATGTAGCTGGATGTGCTGTAATTACTGGTTTTGGTGAAGTTTATGGCAGAAAAGTTGCCGTGTATGCACAAGATTTTTCTGTAAGAGGTGGCACTCTTGGAAAAGCCGAAGGTGAGAAAATTTGTCATCTTTTAGATATGGCTTTAGAGCTTAGAGTCCCTGTAGTTGCTGTAATAGATTCCGGTGGCGCTCGCATTCAAGAAGGTGTTGGAGCGCTTATGCAATACGGGCGAATCTTTAAGAAAACTTGTGAAGCAAGCGGCTTAATTCCTCAAATCTCGCTTATTCTTGGACCTTGCGCTGGTGGTGCTGTGTATTGTCCTGCATTAACAGATTTGATTATTATGACTCGCGAGCACTCCAACATGTTCGTCACTGGTCCAGATGTTGTTAAAGCTGCAACAGGCGAAGCGATTAGCATGGACGATTTGGGCGGAGGACTTGTGCATAACGCAACTTCAGGAGTCGCTCATTATTTGGGAGAAGATGAAGCTGATGCAATCGATTATGCTAGAACTGTTTTAGCTTATTTACCTTCGAGTTGCGAATCTAATCCTCCTACTTTTGCTTATTGCGCAACGCGTGCAGATCGAGAAACTGCGCGAGAATTAGCGAATATCGTTCCAGATAACGATCGACAGCCATACGATGTACTCGATGTAATTCGAAGAATTGTAGACTATAGCGAGTTTGTACAAGTACAAGAATTGTATGCTGCTTCTGCAGTGGTTGGATTTGCTTGCATTGAAGGCCATCCAGTTGGAATAGTAGCTAATCAGCCTAAAGTGAACGCTGGAATATTGGACGTTAATTCTTCTGAAAAAGTTGCTCGATTTGTGAGATTGTGTGATGCGTTTAATTTACCTGTTGTGACTTTAGTTGACACTCCTGGATATAAGCCTGGATCTGATCAAGAGCATGCTGGAATTATTCGCAGAGGTGCAAAAGTGATTTACGCTTATGCAAATGCTCAAGTTCCTCTTGTAACTGTGATTTTGCGTAAAGCTTTTGGCGGTGCATACATTGTTATGGGCTCGAAATCTATGGGTGCAGATGTTAATTACGCGTGGCCGACAAGCCAAATTGCAGTGCTTGGTGCTCAAGGAGCTGTAAATATTATTCATCGTAAGGATTTGCATAAAGCAAAAGAGCGTGGGCAAGATGTAGATGCATTGCGTAAAAAGCTTGTTGATGAATATGAAGCTACTACTGTAAATGCAAATCTTTCTCTGGAAACTGGTCAGATTGATGCGATGATTGATCCTGAGCAAACGCGCGATATGATATCTGGCTCTTTAAGTCTTTTGCGTAGTAAAAAGCGTATTAAAAGAACTGGAAAACATCATGGGAATCAGCCTATGTAAAAGAAAGAAGAAAGTCTTCTGATTTACAAAATCCTAATAATTTTTAACTAAATATAAACCAATATCAGATTTACATCAGATTTATAAAAGATATACATCAGATATAAACGAGAAGGAAATATCATGACAACATACTTTTTCGATCGCCTTGCTAAAGATCCTCATGTGCTCGCTTTCGCCGGGCAATCAACACCATGGGTTGAATGCCTTTCTTCATTGTGCAAGGATGCTGAATTAGACGCTGAACTTCACCGTTATGAAAATGGTGCAAAAGCGTTATTATCTCCAATTTATGCAGAATTATTGGCTAATGCCGGTGGAGATATGAATGTTTTTGATGCAATCGAAAATAAGCATATTCATGCATCTGATGCTAAATTAAGTGTGCCTGGAATCGCTTTAGCGCAATTGGGAGCGGTTTTAGATTTAACTAATCTCGGTTATAACTTTGAAGTTAATAAGCCATATGCTGTACTTGGTCATTCGCAAGGTGTGATTGCAGCTAGAATGGTTGAAGCTCGTATTAAATCTGGATCTTGGCAGAAAGCTCGTGCACAAATAGAGGAATTGCTTGCTTGCGCTTATATAATTGGAGCTGCTGGAGATCGCGAATCGCGTATGCTTGAAATCTCTGGAGATGGCGATTTAACTCCAATGCTTTCACTTAAAGGCGTGACTGAAAAGCAAGCTAAAGCTTTGATTGCACGAGTTGAAAGAACGAAGGGCGCTATATCAATTGCTGTTAAGAATTCTAGAAATCATGTAGTTCTTTCTGGATATCCGGAAGATATGGAATCTGTTGCAAATGAAGCGCAAAAAGAAGCTAAGCGTTCTAAAAAATTGCGTGAAATGAAAGTGCGTGGTGGAGCTGTTTTCTCTCCTGTAGCCGAATATTTGGATGTAACAGTTCCATTCCATTCTCAAATGATGGAAGCTGCAGTTTTGCAGGCTGAAAATTGGGCTATGGAAGCTGGATTGAACGTAGAAATAGTGCGTTCTTTGGCTGATGAAGTTTTGGTTAAGGCTGTTGATTGGTCTGAGATTGTTAAAAATGTGCTTGAAAACACTGAAACTCGCACTCTTTGGATTCTAGATATGGGTCCTGGGGAAGTGCTTGGTAAGCTAACTAGTGTGCTTGTTCAAGGAACAGGCGCTGGTGTAGTCGAAGCGTCTAGCGTTAATTCTCGCGCAAATCTTTCTACATTGGATTGTGCTCCAGAGCGTAGTGGATGCTGGGCTGATTTTGCACCTCGTGTTATTGAAACTCCTGCTGGTCGTAAAGTTCTTACTAAGTTTAGTAAGTTGACTGGTAAAGCTCCTGTATTGCTTGCTGGAATGACTCCAACAACTGTTGAGCCAGAAATTGTTGCAGCAGCTGCAAATGCTGGATACTGGGCTGAACTTGCAGGCGGCGGTCAAGTTACTTCTGAAGTATTCGATAGGCATATGGATTCCCTAGAAAAGCAGCTTAATGAAGGCGCTACTGTGGAATTTAATGCAATGTTTATGGACCGTTATTTGTGGAATTTACAATTTGGTTCTAAGCGCATTGTGTCTAAAAAACGTCAATCTGGTGCTCCAATTGATGGTGTTGTAATTTCTGCAGGTATTCCAGAAATAGATGAAGCAAAAGAATTAGTGTCTTCTTTGCATGCTGACGGATTCCCGTATGTTGCATTTAAGCCTGGTACTGTTAATCAGATTCGACAAGTTATACGTATTGCTAAAGCTGTTTCGCCATCTATGATTATTGCGCAAGTTGAAGGTGGATCTGCAGGCGGACACCATTCTTGGGAATCGCTTGATGACTTGCTTATAAGCACGTACGCTCAAGTTCGCGAATGCGATAATTTAGTTCTTGTTGCTGGCGGTGGAATTGGTACTCCTGCTCGCGCTGCGGATTATATTTCCGGCGAGTGGGCGAATGATTATGGTTTGCCAAATATGCCTGTTGATGCTGTGATGATTGGAACTGCAGCAATGACAGCAAAAGAAGCACATACAAGTCCTGAAGTAAAGCGTATGCTTGTTGAAACTCCTGGAATTGTAGCTCCTAAAGCATCTAGTGTTGAAGGTTTTGATGATGATCCATTTGCTCCAATGGGAGAGCGTTGGGTTCCATCAGGTGGTGTAATTGGTGGAGTCACAAGTGGTTTGAGTCATTTGCATGCAGATATTTACGAACTTGAAAATTCATCTGCTAAATGCGGACGTTTGCTCGTACATATGATGAAGCATCCAGAAGAGCTTGAAACTCGTCGTGACGAAGTTATATCTGCTCTTAATGCTACTGCTAAGCCTTATTTTGGTGATGTTGAAACAATGACTTATGCTCAGTTTGCGCAAAGATTCCTTGATTTGGCTTATCCTTGGGTTGATCCTACTTACGCGGATCGCTATTTGCATTTGCTTCAACGTATTGAAGCTCGTTTAGTGAGCCAAGATTCCGGTGAGTTTACTTCAACTTTGCCATCTAGAGCAGAAGTTAGCGAACATCCTCAAGATGCATTGGATTCTTTGCTGAAAGTATTGCCTAAAGCGCGTGAACTTAACGTTGTTCCAATGGATGCAGCATGGTTCCCAACTTTGGTTCGCGAATATCCAAAGCCAATGCCATTTGTGCCTGTTATTGATAACGATTTATTGCGTTGGTGGGGACAAGATCAACTTTGGCAATCGGAAGATTCTCGCTACTCGGCTGATGCTGTTCGCGTAATTCCTGGACCTATTTCTGTATCTGGAATTACTACTATGGATGAGCCTGTTGCAAATATACTTGCTCGATTTGAATCAGCTATGATGCAACGTGCAGAAGCTCTAGGTGTTGATAATAGCTCAAAGAGTATTGCAAAGGGTAGTGCAAAGGGTAGTGCAAGAGATGCAGAGAAGAATTTTGAAGTAAATAAGATTGCTTTCAGTCAAATTGATGATTCAAAAGATGTTGAAGCATACGTGCGCGCATGCCCTAATATTTCTTGGATTGGTCATGTGACTTCTAATCCAGCTTATGGCACTAATATTAACGATGAAAATTATGTTATTAGTGTTCTTGATGAGAAAAATAATCTAATTAAGCTTGATTTGGATATTAAGTTAGACACTTTCTGGGATAATCAAAATTCTAATGATTTTGATAAATCAAATAAGTCATCTAATAAATCGGCTAACAAGATTGCATCAAATCCAAATGATAAATCTTCTGCTCCTAAGCATGCTGTGCGTGATATTGTTATCCCGCTGATCGTTGATTCTTCACGCGCTGGAAGTATTCCTGTAGTGGATCGAGATCGACTGCCTGAGCATGTTTACAATATGCTTGCTGCTACTGCAGGTATTGGAAATACTGCTATTACTGGCGATGTGCTTGAGAAAATGCCAAAAGTTGAAACAAATGGTGAAGGATCAAAGCTGAATTCAGATTTGATTGCAGAAGGTTATTCTGATTCTCCGTTTGGCTTAGTTCGTTCATCTTATACTTTCTCTCGCAATCTTGGAATAGATCATGAATCTGCTACAGCAGGTCGTCTTCCTGATGGCTTAAAGGCATCTCGAATCGTTCCAGATGCTTTAGTTGGACCTGCTTGGCCAACTATTTACTCTGCTCTTGGTTCAGTGCTGGTTGACGGTTATCCGATTATTGAAGGCTTACTAAATGCTGTTCATTTAGATCATTTAGTTGAGCTTGATATTGATGCTTCTGATTTTAGTAATTACGTAGGCAAGCGAATTAACTTGCTTGGCTGGGCAGAACAGTATTCTGAGTCTGCGTCAGGTCGTGTTGTAACAATTCATGTAATTCATACAGCTGCTGACGGAACGCGTCTTGCACATGAAACTGAGCGTTTTGCTATTCGTGGACGTAGCTTCAGTAATGCGCTACCAACTCCGGCTGCTGAATACGGTGACGCTGCTTCATTGCATGGATATGAGATCGAAGATACTCCACGCAGAGCGCTTCGAAGAGTTACTGTTCGCGCTCCTCATGATATGACAGCTTTTGCGCGTACTTCTGGAGATTTCAATCCAATTCATACTTCTAAGCGTGGTGCTGCAATATCTGGACTTTCTGCTCCTCTAGTTCATGGAATGTGGCTTTCTGCAACTGCTCAGCATGTTGCTCAAGCAGTTGATGCAAAAGGCGCGCGTTATGAACTAATCGGATGGTCATACAACATGTATGGCATGGTTCAGCTAGATGATGAAGTTGAAATAACTGTTGAGAGAGTAGGAAAGGTCCGCCGTGGTGGACTTGCTTTGGAGGTTACTTGCAAAGTTGCAGGTCAAATTGTTTCTAAAGCAAGTGCGTTAACTCGTGCTCCTCGTGCAGCATTCGTATATCCTGGTCAGGGCATTCAGAAGCAAGGTATGTCTTTGGATGAGCGTGCAAAATCACCAGCAGTACGTGAAACTTGGGAGCGTGCTGACAAGCTCACTCGTGAAAAGCTTGGATTCTCAATCCTTGCTGTTGTGCGCGATAATCCAAAAGAACTTACTGCTCATGGAGTGACGTATCGTCATCCTGAAGGATTGCTTAACTTAACTCAATTTACGCAAGTTGCTCTTGCAACTGTAGCTTTTGCTCAAACGGCAAGATTGCGTGAATCTGGATGCGATATTTGGCCTGCATATTTCGCTGGGCATTCTCTTGGTGAATACAATGCTTTAAGCTCTTTCGCTCAAATTATTCCACTTGAAACAGTGTTGGAATTAGTGTTCCATCGTGGCTCTACAATGCATCATTTGATTGACAGAGATTCTCAAGGTCGTTCAAATTATCGCATGGGTGCTCTTCGTCCTAACCAATTCGGCGTGGATGATAGCGGAGTAAAAGCTTATGTTGACGGTATTGCTAAGGAAACTGGCGAATTTTTGCAAATTGTAAACTATAATTTGGCTGGTCAACAATATGCTGTTGCTGGAACAATCAAAGGTTTGAAAGCTTTGGCTTCAGACGCATCTAAGCGTGCAAAAGAATATGGTGGTAAACCTCCATTCATGTTTGTTCCTGGAATTGATGTTCCATTCCATTCTCGCATTCTTCGAAAGGGTGTGCCGGAATTCCGCGATAAGCTTGATTCTTTGCTTCCAAGCAATATTGACTATTCACGTTTAGTTGGAAGATATATTCCTAATTTGGTAGCTGTGCCTTTCGAGTTGACTCGTGAATTTGCGCAGAAGATTTTAGACGTTGTTCCTTCCGAGCGTATTGAGGCTGCTTTAGAGGATGAAAATACTTGGAAGTCGTATGCTGAAGATGAACAAAAATTAGGTAGATTACTTCTTACGGAATTGCTTTCATGGCAATTTGCTTCTCCAGTTCGATGGATTGAAACGCAAGCTCTTATGTTTGCTGATCGCGCTCGTGGTGGACTTGGTGTTGAAGAATATGTTGAAGTTGGTTTAGGTAATGCTCCTACTTTGGCAAATCTTGGTGCTAAAACTCTAGCTTTGCCTGATTTTAGCGGTGAAAAGGTCACAGTTTATAATGTTGGCAGAGATGAAGGTCGAGTGTATATGACTGACACTGATTCTCTTGTTCCACAAAGTTTTGATGAAGAAGATAGTCAAGACGCAGCTCCTGCTTCTGTGCCGGCTGCTACTGAGTCGTCTGCTTCTGCTACTTCAGATCAAGCTCAAGCTCCAGCTCCTGCTGCTACTACTTCTGCTGCTCCTGCATCAAGTGGACCTGTAGAAGACTTGCCTTTCAAAGCGTCTGACGCAATCTCAATGCTTATTGCTTATAGTGCAAAGATTCGCATTGATCAAATTGGAGATACTGATACCACTGATACTCTTACAAATGGGGTATCTTCTCGAAGAAACCAGCTTCTTATGGACATTAGCTCCGAGCTTGGTGTTGCTAGTGTTGATGGTGCTGCTGAAGCTCCAATGAGCGCATTGCGTAAGTTGGTTAATTCTGTTGCTCCTCGTTACAAGGCATTCGGTGCAGTGCTTTCAGATATTGTTCGTGAACGTTTACGCGCGCTTTTCGGAGCTGCAGGCGTGAAACCAGCTCAAGTTGACAAGCGTATTAGCGAAGTTTGGCAATTGGGTGACGGTTGGCGTGCTCACGTTCTTGCTGCATTGGTTTTGCAAACGCGTGAAGGAGCGAGTGTTAGAGGTGAAAACCTTGCTCAGATTTCAACGCAGCCGGCGAAGAATGTTGCTGCAGCTGATGCTTTAATTGATGCTGCAATTGAGCAGGTTGCTCGCGCTAATGGTGTATCTATATCTAAGCCTGGTGCATCTGGTTCTGCTGGTGGTGCTGTAGTTGATTCCGCTGCTCTTGATGCTTTTGCGCAACGCGTTGTTGGTAGTGATGGTGTTCTTGCTGCAACAGCTAAATTCGTGTTAGCAAAGCTTGGAGTAGAGGCTCCTAAAGTTGAAAATGGAGAAGATGAAAACGCTGCTGTTGTTGAAGCTGTTGAATCTGAGCTTGGTGCGGATTGGCCAAAGCAGGTAGCTCCTCGATTTGATGAGCGTAAAGCTATACTTTTCGATGACCGTTGGGCATCTGCTCGTGAAGATGTTGCGCGTTTGTATTACGAATATGCTTTAGGTGATAACAATGCGTCTTCTGCTAATGATGTAGATCCAAGTGATGTTGCAGGAATATTAAATAACATTGGTAAATTCTTAGGTGCAGGATCTTCTGTTGCTGCTGAAGCTGATTGGTTTGCAAAGAAATCTAAAGAAAAATGTCTAAATAATTTATCTGCAATATTCGAGAAGATATCTAAGGATGCTAGAACAAGCGTATGTGATGCGTCTTGCGCTCAAGATGATAGCGAATCTCAAACTCGATTTGCGTCAGATATAGCAGTTGTTACAGGAGTTGCTCCTTCTTCGATTGCTGCTCAAGTAGTTACAGGTCTTCTTGCAGGTGGAGCTACTGTTATTGCAACATCTCACAGTTTTAAGCCGAGTGTAAAAGCGTGGGCAAAGAAAGCTTATCGTCAATATGCTTCCAAGGGTTCGAAACTGTGGCTTGTTCCAGCTAATTTATCTAGTTATCGTGATGTTGATGCGCTTGTAAAGTGGGTCGGCACTGTTTCTAAGAAGGTTAGCGGTGCAAAAACAACTATTTTGAAGCCAGCTTATGAGCCTAGCTTGTTCTTCCCATTTGCAGCTCCTCCGGTTCATGGAACTTTGGCTGATTCTGGTTCGCTTTTCGAATCTCAATCAAGGCTTATGCTTTGGGGTGTTGAGCGTGCTATTGCAGGATTTGCTCAAATTGGAGCTGATACAGATGTACAACATCGTATGCATGTTGTTTTGCCTGGTTCTCCAAATCGCGGTATGTTTGGTGGAGATGGAGCTTATGGCGAAGTTAAGAGTGCGTTTGATGCGATTGTTAATCGTGCGCATGCTGAAAGCGTGTGGTCGAATCGCGTAACTTTCGCACATCCTAAGATTGGATGGGTTCGTGGCACTGGCTTAATGGGTGGAAACGATCCATTAGTAGATGTTGTTGAGCGTCATGGTCTTACAACTTACTCAACTAAAGAGATGGCAAATCGCTTGCTTGATTTGTGCACAAAAGAATCGCGCGAGCAGGCTCTAATAGCTCCACTAGACGTAGATCTTACTGGAGGATTAGGTAAAGAGCCTCTTGATTTGAATGCTCTTCGTGCTGAAGCCTTAGAGGATCAACGTTTGGCTGCTCAAGCTAATAATGGTGGCAATTCAGATAATGCAACTAAAGATGATGAGAATAATGCATCTTCAAAGTCAACTAATAAAGCGTTACCAACTCCTTACGTACCTTCTCAGCCACGTGTCAATCTAGATGATTGGAAGAACGTAACAGCGCGTCCGGAAGATGAGATTGTAATCGTTTCTGTTGGAGAGCTTGGACCGTGGGGATCTGGACGTACAAGATTTGAAGCGGAGCTTGGAATTCAAGAAGATGGTTCTGTGGAGCTTTCTGCAGGAGCAGTACTTGAATTAGCTTGGAATATGGGATTGCTTACTTGGCAAGATTCTCCAAAGCCGGGTTGGTACGATTGCGAAGGAACGCTTGTTCCAGAAGCTGACATTGCTGAAAAGTATCGTGATGAAGTAGTAGCTCGCTCAGGTATTCGTCCATTTGAAACCGGTATGGGTGGCGATTATAAAGATGGAGCTAATGAGGAAGAAGCAGAGATTTTCCTTGACCATGATGTTAGCTTTAATGTTCCAACAGAACAAATCGCTAGAGAATACGTATCTCTTGATGAATCTAATACTGAGATTTCTAGTGATGATGAGTCTGGAGAATGGATTGTAACTCGTAAATCTGGATCTGTAATTCGTGTTCCTCGCCGTGCTGCAATGACTAGAACAGTTGGCGGACAATTCCCTAAGGGATTTGATCCACTTAAGTGGGGTATTCCAGCATCTATGGTTGGAAGTGTAGACACAATTGCGTTGTGGAATATTGTTACAACCGTGGACGCTTACATTTCTGCCGGTTTCACGCCTTCTGAAATTTTGCAATCAGTGCATCCGTCAATGGTTGCTTCAACTCAAGGTACAGGATTCGGCGGCATGAGTTCTATGCGCAAGCTGTATTTGGATCGTTTCCTTAACCACGAAATTCCGACCGATGTGTTGCAAGAAGCTCTACCAAACGTTGTTGCTGCTCACGTGATGCAAACATATATTGGTGGATATGGAAATATGATTCAGCCAGTATCTGCTTGCGCAACTGCAGCGGTTTCGCTCGAAGAAGGCGTTGATAAAATAGCGCTTGGTAAAGCTGATTTCGTTGTTACAGGTGCTATTGACGACATCGGCGTTGAGTCCGTAGTTGGCTTCGGCAATATGAACGCTACAGCAAATAGTGAAGAAATGTATGCAAAAGGCATAGATCCACGATTCTTCTCTAGAGCAAACGATCGTAGACGCGGAGGATTCCTTGAATCTCAAGGCGGCGGTACGATTCTCATAACTCGAGGAGATATTGCATTAAAGCTTGGATTGCCTGTTGCTGGAGTAGTTGGTTTTATTCATTCTTACGCTGATGGTATTCACACTTCGATTCCAGCTCCTGGATTGGGTGCTTTAGCTGCAGGAATGGGTGGAGCTAAATCTAAGCTTGTGCGCGATTTGGCAGCTTTAGGTGTTACTTCGGACGATATTGCTGTTGTTTCTAAACACGATACGTCTACGAATGCAAATGATCCGAATGAATCTGAGTTGCACAATACTTTAGCTCATGCAATCGGACGCACGGAGGGAAATCCTCTGTTCGTAATCAGCCAGAAGACGCTGACTGGTCACGCAAAAGGTGGTGCTTGCATATTCCAAATCAACGGTTTAACTCAACTGTTTAGAACAGGAGTAATTCCTGGAAATATCTCGCTTGATTGCGTAGATCCTGCTCTTGAGCGCGATGATCACATGGTGTGGTTGCGTAAGCCAATGCGTGTTGGTTGCACTTCAATAAAGGCTGCGCTCGCTACTTCTCTAGGCTTTGGTCACGTAAGTGGATTTGTGGCTCTTGTGCATCCTGGCGCATTTGAGTCAGCTGTAGCAGCTACTTGTGGTGTAGGTGCATTAGAAGAGTGGCGAAATCGTGCTAACGCGCGTTTGGCAGCAGGTCAGAGGCATTTGCAAGAAGGCATGATGGGGCGTGTTGAACTGTTTGAACCAGTTGAAAATCGTCACTTGCTTAAGGATGGTACTCGTATGGCTGATGGAACTCGCTACAATGGACATGAAGCTGAAAAGGCGATGTTGCTTAATCCTGACGCTCGCCTTAACGCGGATGGCTACTACTGCTGATTTTTAAGTTAATTTTATAAGTTGATTTTATAAGTTAATTTCAGCGTGATTATTGAGCTTGCTAAGGTTTTAAGCATATTATGCTTTCAGCTTTAGCAAGCTTTTTTATGAAGTGCAGCTTAATCATAAAATCCGCATGTTTTTGTTATTGTTGCTTAGGTGTTTGAAAAATAAAATAATATAGTAAGCTCTATTGGTAAAGAGTAAGTTTAGTTTTGTAAATGGGATTGTTACTTGCGATAGAAGGTTTAAATGTTTTGTATAAATTGCGGAAATAGGATTGACGAAGGTGATAATTTCTGCTGTTTTTGTGGATTTGCTGTTGAAGATGATGTGGATTCGAAAGCAGAAACGCAATCTTTTAAATATCAAGAATCAGATATCGCGAATAATCCAAGTAATTTAGCTATTCCAACTAAATATGCAAATCCGAATGCTTTTAATGAATCTAACAATCCTAATACTTCTACTGAATCAAACAATCTGAATACTTTTAATGAATCTAACAATCCGAATACTTCTACTCAATTCAATACTTCTAATAAGTCAACTTCGTATGACAATCACAGCAATAAGCAAAATCTTAAAAATCGCAAAAGTGTTGTGATTATTCTTGTTAGTGTTGTGCTCACAGTTGTACTTGTTTTAGCTGGTTCGATTTGGTATTTTGCTAAAAATAGAACTTCTGGCACTAATTCTTCAAGCGCAAATTCGGTGCTAATTCCTGAAGCGAAATCTGGCGATAACGCTGATAGTGTGGCAAAATCCTTGGAAAATAAGGGTTTTCGCACGAAGATTATTGATGAGTTTAGTGCATCGAAACGTGGAAACTTCCTTAGATATGCGAATGTTAAGCCTGGTTCGAAAGTGTCAACTAGAAAAGTTGTGAAAATTATAAGATCTAAAGGTCCTGGCGTTCCAGCTAGGGGAGTTGTTGGAGAGAATTTAAGTCAAGCTTCAAAAATTGTTAAGTCGATGGGTGTTCCAGTTAAGCTCCATCGAGTGCCTGTAACTGATTCTGCAGCAGATAAGATTGTGGCGTCTAGTCCACTTCCTGGAAACGCTGTTGGCAAAGACGGTGTAATAAATATTGCTGTTGGTGAAAAGTGCGATGGTGTTCCAGTTGATTTGTTTGGGTTAAATAGAGACAAAGCTAAGGATATGCTGTCTTCTAAGCCTTTTAGTGTGGATCTTCGCCCGAAGTTTTCATCGCCAAAATATTTTGGCAAAATTGTTGGTGCTTACCCTGCTTTAGGCACTAAAGGAAATCCTAAAGAAGTAACGCTTTACTATGGAGTTGACGCATCTAAAGCAAAAGATGTTGTAACTGAACCAATGAATCTTGGTGACGAAACGGCTTATCTTGTGCAACGTGCAGGCTCTTTTGTTGGCAAATGGTGTACGAATAGCGGTAAATGCATAACTCTTGTTCCGCATCGTATGCGCAATGAACAATTCGTAGAAGAACGAAATATTAGGAGTCTTATTCCAGTAGATTTTGATGATACAGACGGAAGAGTATCTGATTTAGATAGCATGGGTTATATAGATAATAAGAGTATTCTTGATTTGAATTCTGGAGGTCAAGATCCTACGGATTACGCTGTATTTGATAAGAATATTAAAAATAGTTCAATGATGAGGAATCATCTTATTTCCGGCGATACTGGTGCTGTAGAGCTGTATTCTGGAGGCGCTATTGTGCAATGTGGCAATCAAGATGTTCCTATTTGGGGTTCAGGAGTTACATGTTTGAACGGGAAATATACTGAGGCTCCTACTGATTCTTATGAGCAAGCAAGAATTGACAATGATCCAGGTAAAGGTATTGGATATTATTACACGATGCGAGATTTTATGGTAATAGTACCTGTTGGAGCGAAGTTCGATGAGCTTTTAAATAGTGGATATTTCGTTGGAAAGCCTACACGCAAACCAGATTTAAAGCGTCCGTTTATTTTGCGAAGGGATTCTGACCTTTATAAAGAAACACGCAAAGATTTGCCAAAAGGTGATTTTGTTAATCCTTTTGTTCCTACTTATCAAGGACATGCAGTGCCTTTTGCGCCAGCTCCAGATGATTCGAACGCGTACTATCTTGTTGAAGAGCCTTTTGACTGGAGCACAAATCCTGGCGAATCGCTGTGATTTCTCAGGAAGATGGTTTGTATGATTGCAGGACTTGGACACGATATTGTTAATGTTTCGCAATTTGCTGAGCAAATGAGCGTAAGCAATGGTTGGCGTGCGCTATTTTCTACTCGAGAACTTCGACAGTGTTCAATAATCGCGAAATGTAAGCATGATAATGAAGCTATACATATTGCTGCACGTTGGGCTGGTAAAGAATCTGTTATAAAAGCTTGGTGTGAAGCACTTGGAGCTTTTGAAGCAAAATATCCATATACTTTAGATAACACTCCATGGAATCAGATTGAAATTCTTAGTGACTCCCATGGTTGCCCTAGCATACATCTTTCGAGTGAAGTAAAAGAAAAACTTGTAGAATCGTTAAAATTGCAATCTTATGAAAACGTAAAATGGCATATATCGTTATCTCATGATGGAGATGTTAAAAGTGATTGTGCGCTTGCGTCTGTGGTTGTTATTTTAGAAATTTTATAGGATTTGCATAGTGTTTGAATAGAAGTTGATTGGTAAATAAAAGTTAGGGCATTTAGAGTTAGATTTGCGGATAGAAGTTAGACTTTCGGATAATTATGTAAATTGTGAGTGTTGCAAGCGTTTGTTTAGTGTATTTTGGCGTGTTATAACAATTCTATTTGTTATATGTCTTAAGTACCTGTATAATTAGACGAGTCGCCATTTTGCTGTGAAGTAAAGTGTGATGATTGCGGACGTAGCTCAATGGTAGAGTCTCAGTCTTCCAAACTGATTACGCGGGTCCGATTCCCGTCGTCCGCTCCACTTGAGGAGAGTTGATATATCAATGTTCTTCGCCTGTTCCTACGTCTTAGAAATAGGCTAAATGTGCAAATAATGTGTGCAATTGAATCTATTTGTTCTAATAGTTATTAGTGATTCAGTTAAATTCTTTTTATTTTATAGTTTTTCTCATATAGTGTTTGGTTTATATCTTTTTAACTCGTTTTTGATATTTACATTCATTCATCATGCGTTTGCAATATACTTGCATATCAAAGGGCATAAAGAATTTATAGTTGATTAGGAATACGGAATTGCAAAAATTTTTAGAAAAATTTTTAGAAAAAAATAACGCAATACGAAAAATATTACCTTTCGTAACAATATTTGTAATAACTGGTCTTATTGCAATCGCATTCTTCAGCAACCTGTATCTTGCGTACAATTCACGTAATTACGCGCAAAAACCTCTTGTTTTAAGTAAAGCAATCATACCGGATTTAAGCAGTTACAACGAGCGAACCGGTGAAAAAAATAACAGAGAACAAGCGCAAATTATCGGCAATTCCATTTCTATCCCAAATTCTGGTGCAGATGTAATATTAAGCGGAATTAACGAAAATACTAAAGCTTTAAAAATCGAGTTGCAGCAAGAAAAGCCGTCAACTTTCGTCACTGGCACGTTGGAAATTGAAGACTTTGGCATAGCTCCAAACGCGTACACTCTAGCGGATTCTTTCCAAATGTCTACCGGAAAGCACAATACTAGAGTTCTTCGTTTTGAAAGTCACGGAACTGCGTACAAAGCTAAGCTGCATTTTAATCAAACAGGAGCTCCTTTCACACTCAAAGCTGTTACGGTAAATCCGCCTTTTGCGCTGCATGTAAACTTTGGAATGTGGGCAGTACTTTTCGTTGCAAGTTCGCTTATATTCTTGGTATACAAGAAGAAGTGGTATTTGCTTAACTATGATCGCCACAATCTTACGCAAAATATAGTTTTTTGGGCACTGTGCGTAATGCTTATGGGATTCTCGCTCTACCTGTGCTTTGTTGTGTACCGTGGTCATGGCATACGAGTGCCATTTCCGTCTGACTTATATGATCGTGTCAACGGAAATCCGTACACTGAGCAGCTTAAAGCTTGGAAATCAAACTCTTTTGCGCTTCTGCAGCAGCCGCCTAAAGAATTAGTAGAATCCACAAACCCGTTTAGTTGGGGTGAGCGCATGTACTTGGGTTCTAAAGGAGTGTATATACCTTGGGATGTGGTGTTCCACAATAATCATTACTATTGCTACTTTGGTATAGTGCCGTTCTTGCTCACTTACGTGCCTTTTAATCTGATATTCCCACATGCAGTTCCTTCTGCAATATTAGTTGTTACAATATTTGCAGTTGCGATTATTCCGTCTATGTTCGCGCTTCTTAAAGAAGCTGTTGAGTTCTTTGCAATACGCGCCAATTACTGCCTGTTTTTGCTTGCTGCAGCAGCTTTCCCATTCGGATGCTTAATCTTCTACTTGCAATCCTCAGCATCCCTTTACTATATTCCGCTTCTTAGTGCAATACTGTTTGGAGTCTTATTCTTATATGCTTCTCTTAAAGCTGTGCGGCTTCATGCGGTCCGTCCGTGTGCTGGATATGCGCTTTTTGCACTAGCTGGCATAAGTCTTGCTTTGCAATGTGGATCTAGGCCAAACGCGTGCATTCCTGTCGTTGCTTTTATAGCGCCATTATTTATTGCGCTACTATTTGATGTAAAACGAAGTATTTTAAATCGCGTTGCTGCAGCTTCAAGCTTCCTTGTGCCTGCAATTGTAGGCGTATCTGGAATATTAACTTATAATTACTTGCGTTTTAAGTCTTTCTTTAATTTTGGAAATGAAGAGCAGCTTACTAATTTCGATTTGCGGTTTAATAGTAAATCTTTTGATCCTACTAAGGTTCGCGATATTATCCTTAATTATTTCTTAAAACCTTTTAATATTTCGGAAAATTTCCCATATATTTCTATATCTTGGGCAAATAATCAAGGTTATGGAAATTCTTTCTATACGCATATGATTTTCGGTCTTATGATGATTCCGCTTTTCTGGTGGCTGTTTACATTAAGACGCAAGTTTATGCAAAAAATTGAGTATATTATGACAGTTGTTGGATTAGCAGCATCTTTCTTGCTGTTGTATCTTAACTACTGTTTGGGTGGTAATTTGTACCGCTACTATTGCGATTCGATTATTATATTTATTTTGATTGCAATAATGAGTATGCTTCACAGAGTTAAGCCTTATAGCAAAGATCTTGATGTTACTTGTGAAGAAGATTGCGCAATTGCTGAGCAATCGTCTTTGCGTTTGTATGTCCCAGCTGTGCTTTGTGCAGTGGTAACTATGATAATAGTTGGTTTATTAGTATTCAGTAATCATACTGAGCCATCTGCAGATATACAAAACATAAACCCTGATTTATTCCTTAAGTGGAGTGATTTATTTACGGTTGGTCGCTGATTTGCGCATTTACTGACGTGTATTGATGCGTATTTTATATTGATTTGTTACATTTTACGCGCTAATCGTATATAAAAATGGTCAGCAAACTAGTAAATTAGCTTACTGACCATTAAATTATTTATGTTTTAGTTTACTTATGCTTACCTTGCTTTTAGAACATCATTCTCGCAACGCTGATGCCACCAGCCTCTGCCAACGTAACGCTCATCTTCAATAGGTCCGCCAACTTTATCAAATCCGCCGCGAGCATAATAATCTTTGCGAAGATTGAACATAATCACTAACTTCTTATCTCGGCCGTGAGTCCAAACATCACCATTCTGGCAACGTTGACGCCACCAATCGCCGCCCATATCCTCTTCATCAGCAACAGGAGCACCAAGCCAACCAGCACCACGATGTCTGTTGTAAGAGTCACGTAACTCGTACTGAATTACGTACTTAGTGTCTGTACCGTGAGTCCAAACATCGCCATGTTGGCAATGTTGGCGCCACCAGCCGCCGCCCATATTCTCTTCTTCGGCAACGGGGGCGCCTAGACGACCGAATCCGCCGTGATTGTAGTAGGAGTCACGTAACTCAAACTGAATCACAAACTTCTTATCTCGGCCGTGAGTCCAAACATCACCATTCTGGCAACGTTGACGCCACCAATCGCCGCCCATATCCTCTTCATCAGCAACAGGAGCACCAAGCCAACCAGCACCACGATGTCTGTTGTAAGAGTCACGTAACTCGTACTGAATTACGTACTTAGTGTCTGTACCGTGAGTCCAAACATCGCCATGTTGGCAATGTTGGCGCCACCAGCCGCCGCCCATATTCTCTTCTTCGGCAACGGGGGCGCCTAGACGACCGAATCCGCCGTGATTGTAGTAGGAGTCACGTAACTCAAACTGAATCACAAACTTCTTATCTCGGCCGTGAGTCCAAACATCACCATTCTGGCAACGTTGACGCCACCAGCCGCCGCCCATATTCTCTTCTTCAGCAACAGGAGCGCCTAGACGACCGAATCCGCCATGCTTGTAATAACAATCGCGCAATTCATATTGCAAAGTAAATTTCTCACCGTATCTACTCCACTTTTCACGCCTACCGTATCTGCTTACGTTCCAGCCATTGTAATCTTGAGCAGGAGAATCATCAACCCTATCAAAATACATCAAAGGCCCACTCGTAATAGGACTTCCATCATCCAATCCGAACGCACTCAAATCAGCATTACCTTCTACACCGTCAACGTGGCCATGAGAAGTGTATTGCCATCCTCTAAGTCTTGTAGACATAGAGAATCCAACACGAGAACTATAACTTGCAACCCAACTTGTACGATCATGAATAAACTTAGAATTCAATTCATTAAGCAAATAGTTCCTATACGAGTAAACACCAAGATTATGGTATCCAGCGTCAATCAATTGATTCCACCATGAAGCCACAATATCTTGATACTCTGAAGGAGAAGTTGGACGAGAGTGACCAGACCAAGTCCAATTTTCCAAATCGTAATACACAGGATAAGTCAAATCATCTGGGCTTACACCCAAACTTCTCAATTTCCTTACTAAATCACGGCCTTCATTAGCTCCATCCTGAGCATCTTGTGCATAAGAATAAAGATAAACTCCGAATGGAATACCAAGACGTTTACAAGCGTCAATATTTCGCTGAGCTTCAGGGTCAACACCATTATCCCATCCATAACCTACTCGAATAATAGCTCCATCAACGCCAGAAGTATAAACTTTATCCCAATCGATAGTTTTTTGATACTTAGAAACATCAATTACAGCTGCAGCATTGCGAGCAAACACAGTTCCGTCAGCTTCCTTGAAAATTGCATTACCAGATGAATCCTTATCCCAATAAGCACCTTCAGAGTTACCGTAAATGTCAACATTATAAACATCGCTTATGTAACGAACTATGCCTGAAGGATTTGTATGAGTAGTATTGAAACCATTCTTTAGAACAGCATTACTAGCTAAAGTACTATTCGTATTTCTTCTAGACTTAAGCAAAGGAGAGCGCAACACAGAATTTTTTACAGAATTTTGCGCAAAATCACTTACAGAATCACGCGCAACATTATTGTTTTTAGAATTCTTAGACTTTTCAGACTTCGCAATAGTTTTACGAAGTTCAGAAACTTTCACAGGCTCAAAATGCTCTCCATTGGTTATATTCAACGGATCAGCAGGATGATCTTTAGTACCAATAATGCGCTTGTCTGTTATAGTCTTTCCAGTTGCTAAAGACTTTAATTTCCCATCTTTAGTAAATGCATATTTCGAAGAAATAACTTCAGCGTCTTCTGGAATAGAAGCGCTTATTTTCTTAGGAAGTTCTACATTATTACTTGTAATAGAAGATGAATTATGCTGATTTAAGTTGGATTCTAAACTAGAAATACCATCAGCATTGCCAACGTTATCAACAGATGTAGTATTAGAAATGCTTGAATTTATTGACTTGTTAGCTCCAATCATATTCATGCTAAAAACAGTAGAAATTGAAACTAAACCTACAAGCACACGTATAATAATCTGTTCCACGAGTCCTCCAGACTTATGCTTTACGTGTTTATACGCTACTACAGTAGCAACAGCACCATAAAATTGGCGCAAAATCAACAGAAATGTTGTTTTTTATTTCTCTACGTGGCTTTAGATTCTTGTACTAGACTATACTGTTTACTTGTAAATACAGTTTCTGGAGATTGCTAGATTATGAATACTTCGTTAAACGGTGCGCGAGAAAGTATGCCAATTTTGTACATTGTTGTACCTTGTTTTAATGAACAAGAAGGTCTTAGTAAAACTGCAGAAGTTCTTAAAAATAAAATCAATAATCTTGTGTCTTGCGAGCTTATTAGTTCCTCAAGTCGCGTGATTTTTGTAGACGATGGTTCTAAAGATTCAACTTGGAATCTAATCGCCTCATTTAATAGCGAAAATCCTTCGCTTTTTGGCGGTGTTAAGTTAGCTCATAATCGTGGTCATCAAAATGCTTTATATGCAGGTCTTATGTATGCGCGCGAGCAGGGTTGTGATGCTGCTATTTCTATGGATTCAGATTTGCAAGATGATGTTAATGCTGTTGACGAAATGGTTAAGAAATTTGTGCAAGAAGGCTGTGAGATTGTTTATGGCGTTCGTTCTTCACGTAAAAAAGATACTTGGTTTAAGAGAAACACAGCTTTAGCTTTTTATAAGGTTTTTGCTTCAATGGGCGCAGAAGTTGTGCCTAATCATGCTGATTATCGTTTGATGAGTGCTGTTGCTTTAGATGCTCTTTCAGAATATAGCGAAGTGAATTTGTTCTTGCGCGGAATAGTTCCTATGATTGGTTTTAAAACTGGGAAAGTTTATTATGAGCGCGGTGAGCGAACTGCTGGAGTTTCGAAGTATCCTTTGAAAAAGATGATTTCTTTTGCTTTAGAAGGTATAACTTCATTCTCTGTTAAGCCTCTTAAGTTAGTAACTTATATGGGTTCTGTTTCTATTCTTATTGGCTTAGCAATGTTTGTTTATGTAATTGTGTCGCTGTTTTCTAATCATATTGCTGTAGGATGGTCGTCGTTAATGTGTTCAATATGGTTTATTGGCGGTTTTCTTATGATTTCTATGGGTATTCTTGGAAGTTATATTGGCAAAATTTATTTAGAATCTAAACATCGTCCGCGCTACTATATTGAGCAATCTTTATAAAAGGGGTTTAAAATTATGATTGAGCGTTTGCAACATATGAGCGTTATGCTAGGACGCTTTTTTAGTAATGCTGTTGTGTGGTGTTCTGCAATATTTTTCAGCGCTCTAGCTGTTACAAGCTTAATTCTTTCAGCTCATCTTATTCCAGGGCAGTATGAGTTGGAGTTTTGGTGGTTTCAATCTCCATTTGTGTTAATTATAAGCGTTTTAATATTTGCTTTAATTTATTACGCTCGCCGCAAAAATATTGTTGAAAAGATAAATCTTCGAATCGTTGCAATAGTAGTTTTTGCGTATATGATTATTTCTGGATTTGTTTGGATTCTTATTACTAACGTATGGCCTGAATGGGATTCTGCTTTTTTGTTTACTGCAGCAAAGTATTATTTGGATCCTAATCAAACACCTGTAAATTGTGCTGTTGATACTTCTCAATTGGCTTTTATTATTTGCCCGGGGGGTTATCTAACTAGATTCCCGTTCCAAATGCCTCTTGCTTTTCTTATTAAATTGCTTATTGCAGCTTTTGGTTCTAACGCATATTTTATTTTTGAAGTTTTGAATATTGTGTGCTCTGCTGTTACAGGAGTTCTTATTGCATATTACGCAAATATATTGTTTAAAAATAAGTCTGTAACTTTACTGTCTTTATTGTTGTATGCGCTGTTTTTGCCAATGATTTTTTATACAACATTTGCGTATGGTAACACTCTTTGTTTGCCATTCGTATTTGGAGCACTTATATTACATGCAAAGAATATTCGCACTGGATTATGGTGGCAAGCTATAGCATCTATGCTATGCATGTTTTTTGCAATGCTTTTGAAGTCAACTATGGCTTATTGCCTTCTTGCAATGATAGTTGTTTGGATTATATCCGCTTTGAAATCTAAAAAATTTAAGCATGCTGTTTGCGTGCTGATCGCGCTTGCATGTTTCATGAGCAATAATATTGCTGTTAGTGCTATTTCTGGCTCTTTCAATCAAAACGCTAAAAATGGTCTTCCTTCTACTGTTTGGATTGCAATGGGAACGGATCCTGTAAGAAAGATCGGCCCTAATAATCCTGGTTGGTATAGTGGATATCCTGCTAGTTTTGATGTTAAAACGTATAACAAGGAAAATATTAAGAAGGATTCTACTACGCGATTAGCTAATAATATTAAGCATTTTGTAAATAATCCTTCTGATGCTTTGAGTTTCTTTACTAAAAAACTCGCAAGTGAGTGGTTAGAGCCTACTTATGAATCTTTGCTTGCAAGTAGCTGGAGGTGGAGGGGTACAAGTGGGCAAGCTTTATTGAGTCGCAAGATGAATCGTTATTTGCGTTCTATTTATGAAGGTAAGTTAGGTGTTGTTGTATTTACTTTCTTAGATGCTCTTCAATTTATGCTTGCAGCGTTTGTTGCTGTATTTTTGTGTGTTATGTTGCGTAAGCGTAAGATGCTTTCTAAAAAAGATATTTGTGGACTTGAGTTTGAAAAAGATTCTTCTAATGGTCTTCTTGGAAAGCTTAGTGATATTCCGTGTGAATACTTAACTTCATTCGTTATTGTATGCGGAATGTTAGTTTTGTATCTTATGTGGGAAGCTCAAGCGCAATATATTTTGCCTGCTTATTTGCTTATTATTCCTTATGCTGCTCGTGGATTCGACATGTTATTGTCTTGCTACGAAAATCGTAGTGCACATAATAGTAAAGCAGCATATCCAAGCAATAATTGATGGCATTGTTTGGTAAATTAGCGAAGCTGCGACCATTGCCCATACTGCATATGTGACGTTTGCTGCCATAGCACGAGATGCTCCTACTTGTGCAATTCCGCGATAATAGCTTAAGTATGAGCCTGTTCCTAATAATCCTATTGCGATTATTATAGGTAATGTAGTTAAGTTCAATGATTCGAATATTTTACTTATTTCAATGTGTGATGCAAAGCATAATATTGACGCTATTATTGTGTATGAAATAGCTGATGTTGTTTCTCGAATGTGCAAGATTGTTTCATCGTCTATGCTTTGTTTTCTAGTTGCCCAAGCGCATACAACAGCTTCGCTGCCCCAGCCTATTACGCTTAAAAATGCTCCAGATAAGCCTAATAATACGTTGAGAATTGTAGAACTTACAGTGTTTTGAGCATCGTTACAAGAGTAGTATCCAAGTATTCCTACTGCTATAAGAGCTAAGGAGAAAGCTATATATTTTTTTGCGCTTAATCGTTCTCGTAATACGACTGCTGAAAGAACAGCTCCAAAAGCAGGATATAGTGCTGATATTGCTGCAGCGTATCCTGCGCCTATAGTGTTTGCTGCTAAAACGTATCCGCTCATTCCAAGAGGGCCGCCAAGTAAAGAACTTACGATAATTATTATGAAAATCTTTGGATTTTTTAATATTTCAAAAGTTTTATGCAATTTTTTTCGTGTGCTTATGTAAATCCACATGAAAATTGCGCATATAATATCGTGAAGTAATGCTCCAATAATTCCTGTTAATATCACAAGTGAAATACTATTTTCGTGTGCATTTGATCCTGCGAGCGTGAACAATGTAGTTAAAACAGCCAAAAGTACAGTGTCAATGCCCCATAAAAGTCCGCTGAGAAATGAATATTTCATAAAAACCTACTTGTGCTATTTGAATGTTTTATTGTTCTGGTAATTGTTCTGCTGGTTTTAGTTTTGGTCTTGTCTTTGGTCTGGTTTTGCTGCCGGTTTAGTTTTATTAGTTTTGGTCTTTGGTCTGGTTTTTGTATAGTTTCAGCTGTTTTACGGCTTTACGAGCTAGTTGGAGCTTGCGATTTTATGCTTTTATTTATTCCTTTTAGTTATTCGTATAAAGTTGCAAAGCTTTAGTGACATATTGTTTTGCGTACTTGTAGTATGTGTACATACAAGTTCCTACATTTTCTCCTTCATCTTCTTTAAGTAACGACCACAAGTGCCAACACCATCCTGCTAATCCTATATAAGCTAGTAAGTGACGTTTTTCTTCCATGCTTGCAGTGTGTGATAAGTATAGTGGAATCGCTTTTTCGATCTCGTTTTCATTAAATGCTTCAGATACGCATAATGTAGCAAAGTCTTGAGCGTAATCAGACATTCCTGCATATTCCCAATCAATTAGATGATAGCGATTCTGCTTGTCTATTAAAATATTTGCCCCTAGTATGTCGTTGTGACAAATACAAATATTCGTATTTTCTTCATTTGTTAGATAATTATGAAGACTTTCTACAATAGTTTCTAAATCGATAATTTCTTGAGGTATCGATGCGTTTCTATCTTTAAGTTCTTTCATGTAACGCTTAGATTCTTCGTAAAAGTCAAATTTACGATTCAATATTTCTCCGCTTTTATGTAAAGCTTGTACTAATTTTAAACATTCTTGTAGTTGATTGTAATCGTGCATATCAGCTGTTTTGCAATCTGGTAAGAATCGTGAAATTTTCCATCCTTCATTTGCGTTTGCGTCAATAAACGTACCGTCTAAGCCGAGTTTTTGGGCTTTCTTCAAAGCTTCTGTTTCTGCTTTTCTGTTAATAAGTATGTCTGTGCCTATTCCAGGATGCCTGTAAACGTATTCATTATTCCCAACTGAAAAATGGCAAGATAAATTAGTAAGACCTTTTTTAAGCGGATAAACATTATGAATATCAGACTTTTTGCAGTTAAGTGTTTTAGTAATATTATCAAAAATTTTACTATCAATATTTTCTAAGAAAAGCGGATCGAATTCTCTTAATTCGTCAATAGAATCAAATTCGTGAATGATTGGAGGATCATATTTTCGTATTTGCATGTCTAATTCATCAATATGCTCAATAAAAATATCTTCCCAAAGTTTTCCTGCTGTTTGCGCTAAATCGTATTCTTCATTAAGAATTTGCATGAAGCGCTTAGAAAACTCTTTGTCAAAATATACATGACCAATCATGTACCAAGAGTCGCTACCGCCAATAGTAACTTTCGTAATGCGATTGTGCGCTCCATAAGATATGCACCATTCTTTAGTGTGTCCTGTGTGATATTGAGCTGAATAATAAGCTTTCCAAACGTATTGTTCAAATGGGTTTTTGTCAAAATAATTATCTGATGAACAGATATAAGTGTTAGATAATTGATTTGAAACAGCTTTTATAGAGCTGTTGTTGTTACGCGTGCTATATTCGCTGTTAGTTTTAATTTTTACGTTAAAAGAATCTTCTAAGTAGAAAAATTGTTCTTGTTTATATCCAACTACAACTGTTATATTGTTGATTCCTGCTTCATGTAGTTGTTTGATTTGTCTTTCAATAAGTACTTCTCCGCGTACTTTAATAAGACCTTTAGGTTTTTCATAAGATATTGGTGAGAATCTCGATGAAAAACCTGCAGCCATAATAATCGCGTTGTGTACTTTATATGGTTCAAGTGATTGCATTCCTTGTTTTGTGATGTGCAATCCGTTTGTTAGTGCAATAAGATTCTTATTCTTTGCACTTTTAATTGCGCTATTTATACTTCCTAGAGATAATTCAGTGTGTTCTGCAAGATTTCTTTGGCTTATAATTTCATTGTTTTGTGTTGTATTTTTTATGCTTAAAAGTGCTGTAAGCAATTTGAATTCATTATGATTAAGTTGTTTTTCTTGATTTAATTGTCGGGTTTGTTGAGTTTGTTGAGTTTGTTTGGGTTGTTCTTCTTTAATTCGCATAATATCTTCCTCTTTCTAGCAATAAAATAATTATACAATGATTTGTTCAAAATTATCTAGTAAATTTTTTATTTGAACGAGTAGGCTTTTGCGCTCGCATTTGTTTTCGTTTCTTAATATTTACAAACGCATGCATTTTCATATTCGAAAGTCTTAGATCTTCTACGTAATGCTACGTAATATAAATAAGCAAGTGTTAAGATGTGAAAACGTATTATAATTAGCTGATGTATGTCTTATTGCAAATAATGAGAATAAGGTGAAGGGTGTGAACTTATGGTATCTATATTTCGCAAAGCGATGCGTAAAATTATTGACCATTTACCTTCTTCTAAACGTTCAATAAGAGATTTGAGGCAGCAGGTTAATGATTTAAACTTGAGAGTCGAAAACTTGCAATCTTTGCTAGATGGTAAGTTGCAAAACATTCTTGAAAATCAACGCAATATGCGTATTGATACACTCACGAATCGAGAACATGAATCTTTACTTGCTTGGGCAAATTATCGCCGTGAAAATGAAAATGATTTCGATGCGCATAAGCGCTTCTATTATAATCTTCCTCAAGCAACAGGCTCAGTTAGACTTATACAACGCGGATGCGCTACATTGCTTAGTGAATTTGCGCATTTTTCTAAAGAACATAATTTGAAGTATTGGGCTGATTTCGGTACTTTACTAGGAACTATTCGTCATCGTGGATTTATTCCATGGGATGACGATACTGATTTAGGCATGATGAGAAGTGATGTTGACAAGCTCATAGAATTGCTTAAAACAGATAAGGAATTATCTAAACGTTATCGCGCTGTTCTTGTTTTCGATCCTTATGTTCTATGTAGACAGTTGCGATTGCGTTATGCGAATCCTGAAAATCCAAGTTTTATTGATATTTTCTTCTATGATTACATGCCTAAATATGACGAGCATAATAAACAGAGATTCATTGAAATGCGTAAAGCTTTACAAGATGATTTGCGCTCACAGACTTTTTACGCTAAATGGCTTGAACATGGATATTTAGAAGATGGCTGCGAATTTAGTAGTCAAATAGAAGACGTTTTTACTAAATATCAAAATTTAGCTAAAAGTGAAAATATCATTTCGCGAGAAAGCCCTAACGAAGATTGCAACATTATATATGGATTAGATAACGTTGATGCTGACAAAATATATACTGCGCGATATGACGATGTATTCCCATTGAAGCAATCAGAATTTGAAAAATCTAGTATTTCGATTCCGTGTAAAGCAGAAAAAATTCTGTTTAGTTATTATGGAGATATTTATCAACTTCCATCAGATATGGTTTCTCATTTGCAACACGTTAGCAGAGAACTACTCGAAAACAAGTGTATTGTTGATGCGATCGAGAAAGATATTGCAGCAAATCCTTATAAAAGTGAAGTAGCTTAAAAATCTTTAAGTTAAGCATGTAGGAATCTTAGTTTTAAGCGTGCGTGAATATAGATGTAGCGCTTGATTTTCACCAAACGCTACATCTATATTTGCATTTGCATTTACATTTACATCTATCTATATGTTAAAAATTATTATTTGTTATCTCGCTTCATAAGGCGCATTTTTTTCTGTAATTTAGCAATAAGAGATGGGAAAGCTATCTTCTTTGCTGTTTTTACGATTTTTTCTCCGACTAAGTAACGTGCAGAAGTGCGTATATCGGAAATTTCATGTTTATAATTTTCGCTTGCGCGTTCAAAGTCAAACATGCGCTCTTTAAGCCATAAAATTCTAGAATCTTTATTCAATCTGATCTTCTGGAATTCGTTATATGCTTCTTCATTGTAGAAATATGTAGGTAAATTGTCTTTTTCGCAATTGCTTACAATATTTGCTACAACCTGTAATTTTTCTTCAATGAACTTTTCCAAAGATTCAGGCGTTTGACGCATATGACAATCGCGTATGAAACTTGTCATCAAAGCGTTTGCATAGCCTTGTTCGTATGTTTTGAGCAAACCTTTACTCTCTAGCCATTTACCTGTTTCAATAACGGAATCAACATCAAGAGGGAATTCATCTATAGAAATATTTTTTTCAATTGAAAGCCAGAAATTTCGTGGAATTTGTTTATTGTGAAGATTCTCGAAACCTTCTGCTGCTCCTACGCTAAATCTTCCATATGCATTTTCATATGCTTTAGCTAAATCGCAATACATAATATTTTGTGCATCTATTGCTGCTCTAGAGCTGAAAGTCATAAGTGTTGAAGGTTCATCGTTTATTCCAGCTTCTATGTGTGCATGCTTCAAAAATTCAGTTCTCCAAATTTTCTGCCAACCGTAGCTGTAACAACTATTTATAACAAGATCTGCAATGTCTTTAGGATTATAAGGTCCATAAGACGTATCTTTTACAGTGTTTTCATTGTCGATTGGCTTAATGAAGTTTTCTCTAGAAAGCTCAATGTTTTTCTTAATATCTTGCTTAATAGCGCAATCAATCAAATAATCTGTGTGTAAATTCGTATTATTGAAGAACGCTAAATCTATTGGCTTATTGTTGTTAGAGTACTTTTCAATATTCTCTAAAGCTTGATTTAGAACGATTTCATTGATGATATAACTCGATGGCATGCAAATCGTATATTTTCCATTAGCGCGTTCAATTGCTTGCTTAAGAATATCATTTATATTTTCATTATCTTCATGTTGCTGAATAGTGAAACGTTTATTGTTTTCAGTGAATTTTTTAGCAATAGCGATTGTGCTGTCGTTTGAATTATTGTCAACAATAATAAATTCGCAAGGAATATCTTGTATTGATTCGCAAGCTTTTAGTGAGTCAACAATCCAAGAATGAGCGTTATGCGTAAATATTATTATAGAAAGTTGAGGTTTATCTTGTGCTTTTTGTTTCTTTACTTCATATGACGATCCTAAGAAATCCATGTAATAATCCATGAATTTTGGCTGTAAACGGAAAGCCATAAGGAATACTTCTTTTGAATCCATAGAGCTAAAAACTTCATGGATTAGATTGCGAATTTCAGGATTTTTATCGTCAAAGCCAAATTCTGTAATAAGCGAGTTTACGTAATCAAATTCTCTAGAATAGAATGCTTGTAAAACTCCTCGTGAAAGTTTTTGCGTGTTAAGGAATTCTCGCATGTCCCGCAATCTGTCGAATGGCAGATGGAAATCTTTTAACAAGCTTGAAGCATTAGGATTAGTTTGCCTGTAGTAGTAGTACTTTCCAGGATTCCAACAAATCTTATTTGCTAGAACTAAAGTTTGAGCAAAGAAAGGATTGTCTGTCCAACCTGCTCCAGGAATTGGCTTAAAGCGTATTACTTTGTTGTCTTTATTATCTCCATTAAGAAAGTCTTTTCTATAAATTGCTGACCATATAGAAGGATGATGATAGAAAGGTTCAGCAAATTCATTCAGATTGAAGATTACTCTATTTTTAGGCATGAAATAGCACAAATTAGGCGTTTCTACAGCGTCTTTATATCCGTCTTTTCCATCGTAAAAAAGCCAATATCCGCCTTTAATAACGTCAATTTTTTCGTGTGAAAGTTGAGTGTTGCTTAATAATCTTTCATACATGTGTGGGTCAATAAAATCATCAGGCTCAATAATGCTAATCCATTCGCCTTTAGCTTTTTCTAATCCTCTGTTACAAGTAGCTCCGTATCCTTCATTAGATTTTTCGATTACTACGAATCTGCTATCTTTTTGCGCAAAAGATTTCATTATATCTATAGATCCGTCTTTGCTCCCATCAGAGAACATAAGGCATTCCCAATCAGTGAAAGTTTGATTTTGAATAGACTCTAAGCATTGTTGTAAAAATGCTTCAACGTTATATATAGGAACAATAATTGATACTTTTGGCATACACATGATGTTAGCATATGTGCTTTATGTGTAAATTTGTAAATTTATATTTTAGTATTCACTTACAATGTAGTCGCAAGTATTCGTTTACATTCTAGTTGCGAGTCTTCATTTACAATTGAGTATTCACTTACATTCTAGTTTCAAGCGTTCAATTACAATCTAGCTGATAATATGAGTATCGTGAAAAATCTAATAGATCATTGTCGTAAAAAATACTCTTACGCTAACATTGTTCTTCGCGGTTTAGTGAAAACTGATTTTAAGTTGCGCTATCAAGGATCTTTCTTAGGTGTAGCTTGGTCTGCTTTGAAACCGTTATTGATGTTTTGTGTAATGTATCTTATTTTTGGCAAGTTTTTGCGTATGACTGATGGCACTCCTACTTATCCGGTTGTGCTTCTTTTAGGTATTAGCGCATGGCAATTTGTTCAAGAATCTACGTCTATTGGATTGCGTTCTTTAGTTGATCGTGGTGATTTACTTCGTAAGATTCATTTTCCTAACTACATTGTAGTGGTTTCTGCAACTGTTGGATCTTTAATAAGTTTCTTAATTAACTTAGTAGTCGTACTTATTTTTGCCATATTTGGCGGTGTTCAGTTCACATGGAGAGTAGTGTTATTGCCAATTAGTTTGGTTCAGCTTTATATGATTGCTATTGGCATTGCTCTTTTAATGTCTACTATGTATGTGTATTTCCGTGATGTTATGCATATTTGGGAAGTTGTACAGCAGCTACTGTTTTATGGTATGCCTATTATTTATCCGTTAAGCTATGTGATTAACAAGGGCGGTATTTTTGCTGTTCTTGCAAAGCTTGAATTACTAAATCCTATTGCGCAATGTATTCAAGATATGAGGCATAATCTTCTTGCTCCGCAAACGCAGCCTACTGTGTGGAATGAATTTGGCTTCTCCTGGATTTCTTTGATTCCTATTGTTCTAACAGTGCTTATTTTGTGGCTTGGTATTTATGTATTTAAGAAAAATAGTCGCGCTTTCGTTGAAGTTATGTGATTTATTTAGTTTTAGAAAGTTTTGGAGAAACGCATATTATGAGTCAGTTGAGTGAAAATAATGAAGTTGTTATGAGTGAAAATAATGAAGTTATCACGAGTAAAAATAATGGTAATTCTGACGATGATATAGTTTTATCAGTTAATCATGTGGGTAAATATTTTAAGCTACCAACTGAGCAGGCGACTGGATTAAAACAAGCTTTTATAAATCTTACTAAAGGCATTAAAGGATATAGGATGCAGCACGTGCTTAAAGATATATCTTTTGATGTTCATCGTGGTGAGTTTTTCGGTATTGTTGGTAGAAATGGTGGCGGAAAATCAACGCTATTGAAAATTATTTCGCAAATTTACTATCCAAATACTGGAAGTGTTGAAGTAAAAGGTAAGCTTGTGCCATTTATTGAGCTTGGTGTTGGTTTTAATCCGGAGCTTACTGGACGCGAAAACGTGTATCTTAATGGAGCTTTATTAGGTTTTACTCGCGCGCAAATCGATGAAATGTATGACGATATCGTTGAATTTGCTGAGCTTGAAGATTTTATGGATCAAAAGCTAAAGAATTATTCTTCGGGCATGCAAGTTCGTTTAGCGTTTTCTGTTGCTATTAAAGCGCAAGGAGATATTCTTGTGCTTGATGAAGTTCTAGCAGTAGGGGATGAAGCATTTCAGCGTAAATGCGATGCGTTCTTTAGTGATATTCGCAAAGATCCTACTAAAACAGTTATTTTAGTTACTCATGATATGAATGCTGTTAAGAGATATTGTACTCGAGCGATGATGATTAGCGATGGTGAAGTTTGCGCAATTGGGAATACTGAAACCGTAGCAGATAAATATACTTTAGCAAATATTGAAGCTGAGAGAAAAAAGCAGGAAAAATATAATGAGAAAGCTGCTCATGGGCAGTATCCGCAAGGTTTGAATGAAAAGTGTCCATTATTAAGAACGTATGCTTTAGAAGACAAGATTTATAGAAGCGATGAGGTTTTCCGCTTTGCAGTTGAATATCAATATGATGAGCCTGGAGATTTTTATTTGGCTATTGCTCTACACGATATTCGCAGAGGTGGAATCACTTATGATACTGGTTCGAAAGTTTTGAAGATGGAAAAGCGTGGGCATCAAATTTTGCATTTTGAGATGCCTTTAAACTTGTTTAACAATGGTGAATTTACGTTATTCACATCTTTAAGAACTCCAAGTAAAACTGATGATTCAAGCACAGATTTACTAGCTGTTGCAGTTGACGCAAACTCTTGCACATTTGTGATTCGAGATAGTCGTAATCGTGATTATGCGCTTTTAAGTGATCGAGCTATGACGATTAAGCAAATTTCGTGAGTGTAATATCGCTTGTTTTTAATATATTTGCGCTCGCGTGGTCTTTTGCTTTTGCAGTGCATAATATACGCGCATAATATACGCGAATATGAACGCATAATATGCGAGAATAATATACGATTAAGCTACTAGTTTTTAAAAAGTAAAGTTTCACTTGTTAGTGTTTCTAAAGATTTTCTCCCATGTATTTACGCTAGCCATATCATAAGAGCGGTACGCTTTAGATAGTTTTTTCCATCGTCTAATCATTTTTAGAGATAAAAATACATCTTTACGCAACATTTTACGAAATAGCTTGCTATCTCTTTGGAAAAGATTAACTGTATTTCCATCTGGTGATGTAACAATCGCATTATTAATGCCTATGAATGAAGGCCAAGAAACGTCTTGAGCTGGAATTGCTACTTCTGGAATAAAATCTTTACTTTGTTTTTCTTTACTTCGTTTTTCATTAGAGAATAATGCTTGTCTTATTGCTTTAATTTGTAGCTTTCGTAAAGCTTTAGCATTATGTGCAGTGAAAGGTGTTACGTGCTCTCTTAAAACATTATTTCTCAAATTTACATCACTTATTGGCTGAGTGTCTGTAAAGTTTTGTCTTGCTTTTCTTACTTCGTTAAGCTTTGTTGGCATTGAATCTATTATGTATTGTGGCCCCATGAGAATATCTTGTAATCCCATGTGATGCAAGTGCATAGCTGAATACACGAGTTTCATTCCGCAAGCTAAGTCGCTTCTAAGCATTTCAATCGCAAAACGTAAGCTTGGGCGAGTGCAATGTAAAAGTCCACAAATCCAACGATTGCGTTGGAAGAAGTATTCTTCCCAAGTTCGCGAAGGATCTTTATCGTGCCAAGCTTGATGCCAAACGGCAACTCCTGGCAAACAAATCGTATGGTATCCGTGTTCAAGTGCTCTAATCGAGTATTCTGTATCGTCAAACTTAATGAAAACTGGAAGTGAAAGTCCGATTTCTTTCATAATTTCAGTCGGAATAAGACTCATCCACCATCCGTTGTAATCAGTGTCAATTCTTTGATGTCTCTCCGGGCAATCTTGCAAAGTGATAGCAGCGAAATCATGATTGTAATCTAAGTTATGGGATGATTTCATCCACACATTATCTCGCGTAAAACGTTCACCTTGAGTGTAAAGTACAGTTCGATTGTCAAGATGAAGCATTCCTCCGCCAATAATTGCAGGTTTTAGCGTATAATCTGCAAATTGCAGCGCGCGAAGAATGCATTCAGTTTCACTAATCGCGTCATCATCAAGTAGCATTGTGTAGCTACTTTTTCCAGCTTTAAGTGTTTCAAACATTCCTCGAGAGAATCCGCCTGATCCTCCTAAATTAGCTTGTTGTATGTATGTGAGTTGATCTTTTAGTTCTTCGCGAGTTTTTTCAAAATCAGGTTGATTTTTAACTAAATCAGTGCCTTGATCTGTGCAATAAATTGTGTCAAGACGTTCTCGTAGCGCTTTATTTGATGCGATCGCTTTTAATTGATTATGGCAATACGAAGGTCGATTGAAAGTTGTTATAGCAATAGAGAAAGTGCTGTTTTGCCTGTTTTCGCAGCCTTGTTTGTTTGTGCTGCTTTCATTGTTGCCTTTGTTTCCTTTATTTTGTTTGTTTTCTTTAGGAACGCTCCATGTTGCATTGCTTATATTTAAAGAAGTTGAGTCGTTTGCTTTAGCTTCAAACCAAAAATAGCCTCCATCTGAAACGCCTTGCATAGGTATTTCATAACTAATTTCGGTTTCATTATTAGATTTCAAAGAAAATTCTTTTATAGGATACGTAAGACCTCTGCCAGTAGATTTAATTAAAAGAAGTGAACCTTGACCTTTAACTTTTGCATTAAATTTTACTGTTTTTACATCTGTCCAATGTTGCCAATAACTTGCAGGAAAAGCATTGAAGAAAGTGCATAAAGATACGTGTTTTCCAGCTTTAACACTGAGCGTTTTGCGATCTATAACGTCACAAACATCGTGTGTTTCAACATTAGGTAAATGACTGCTTGTATCTGCTAATAATTTTTTAAGTTCAGATATATTTAATTTAGATAAATTTAAAGATTGCAAATTTATTCTTGGATCAAGCACATTACGTTGTAAATATGAACGATGCCAAGGTATTACGTACAGTGGCATCGTGATTTCTGCGTCTTTTATTGGATAAACTACTCGATTTACTACTTCCCAAAAAGTATTCTCATCTTGCTCATTTTGTTCTTTATTTTCGTATTCTTTTTTATTATCTTTCATATCTGCACGTTCTGCACTAGTCATAGTGACTATTATATATACGCTTAAGCCTATTCTTAAAGTGTATTGTGCTTGAATGAATTGAGTTGGATTCATGATTTTGAGTGCCGCTAAGAACTGTACGCATGAAAGGTAATATTATGATGGAATCAGCAGCTTACCCAGATTTAGTTGTTGTTGGAGCAGGTTTATTTGGTTTAACTGTAGCTCAGCAGGCGGCGGAAAAAGCAGGCGCTCGCGTTGAAATTATTGACGTGCGCAATCATATTGGCGGAAACGCTTACTCTTATTTTGATGAGAGTACAGGAATTGAAATTCATAAATATGGAGCGCACCTTTTCCATACAAGTAATAAGCGTGTGTGGGATTATGTGAATCGTTTCACAAGTTTTACTAATTATGTGCATCGCGTGTATGCAACGCACGATGGGGAAGTTTACCCATTGCCAATCAACTTAGGTACAATCAATCAATTCTTCCATGCGCATTACACGCCTGAAGAAGCAAAAGCTTTGATTGAAAGTCAAGCAGGAGAGCTTGCTGGAAAAGATCCTCAGAATTTAAACGATAAAGGCATTAGCTTAATTGGCCGTCCACTTTATGAAGCGTTTATTAAAAATTACACAGCAAAGCAATGGCAGACTGATCCTTCTGAGTTGCCTGCTGGAATTATTAAGCGTTTGCCTGTGCGTTTTAATTATAATAATCGTTATTTTAAGGATACTTGGGAGGGTTTGCCTAAGGACGGTTATACTGCTTGGATGCAACGTATGATTGACAATCCTCTTATTCACGTTTCTCTTGGAGTTGACTTCTTTGATGAATCTCAACCGTTCAATAAGCGTTCTTTGGCTCAAGCTGGAATTTCTGTTGTTTACACAGGTCCAGTGGATCGTTATTTTGACTACAAGCTTGGCGAGTTGAAGTGGCGTACTGTTGACTTTAAGGAAGTTAGGTATCGTGAGAGTGATCATTTTGGTTGCCCTGTTATGAATTATTCAGATTCTGACGTTCCTTTTACTCGCGCGATTGAGTTTAAGAACTTTAATCCTGAGCGTCAAGAAGTTGATGATTCTGCAAGTTTTGAGCCAGGTAAAACTGTTAAGGCTTGTGAAACTGTTGTGTGGCAAGAATATTCTCGTTCTGCAACTCGCGATGATGAGCCATATTACCCTGTGAATACTGATGCAGATAAAGCTTTGTATGCTCGTTATGCTGAGCTTGCTGCTCAAGAGCCTAGAACTGTTTTTGGCGGACGTTTAGGTACTTACAGTTATTACGATATGCACAATGTGATTGATATGGCTTTGCGTGCGTATGAATCTCAAGTTTCACCTCTTTTAGGGAAGTGATTAGTTTTGAGCGCAAGTTTCATGCAAAATGATTCTGTTGATATGCCATTACATTTACTTGTTACTGGCGGTGCTGGTTTTATAGGGTCAAATTTTGTACACTATGTTGCTGAACATCACCCTAGTGTTGCTATTACAGTTTTAGATTCGCTAACTTATGCAGGTAATATTGCGAATTTGTATGAATTGCCTACTGAATTCTTTAATAATAAGTATTCATTCATAAAAGGTGATGTGCGTGATTCTGATTTAGTTGATTCGATTCTAAATCCTTTTGCTCAACATAAAACTGCAGCTGGCTTAACCTTGCCAGCAATTGATGCAATTGTTCATTTCGCTTCTGAATCTCATAACGATAACGCAATCGAATGTGCTGATCCGTTTATTACTACGAATGTTTATGGTACGTACGTGTTACTTAATGCTGCTAGGAAATATAACATTCGTTTTCATCACATAAGCACTGATGAGGTATATGGTGGATTGCCAATAGGTAGTGAAATGCGTTTTAATGAGGAAAGCCCATATAATCCGTCTAGTCCGTATGCTGCTTCTAAAGCATCGAGCGATCATTTGGTTCGCGCTTGGTATAAGACTTATGGAGTTAGAGCAACTATATCTAATTGCGGTAATAATTATGGCCCTCGTCAGCATATTGAGAAGTTTATTCCTAGGCAGATTACGAATATTATGAGTGGAATTCCAGCTAAGTTATATGGCAGAGGTGATTCTGTACGTGAGTGGATACATGTTGAAGATCATTGCGATGCGATATGGCGTGTGCTGACTCGTGGAACAATTGGTGAAACATATGTTGTTGGAACTCAATGCGAGCTAAGTAATATTGATATGCTTAAGATTATTTTACGTATTATGGGAGTTCCAGAATCAAATATAGAGTACGTGAATCCGCGGTTAGGTGAAGATAAACGTTATGCTCTTGACTCTAGTAAGATTCGCAGTCAACTTGAATGGGAGCCTAAGCATTCGAGTATAAACATTGGAATACAAGATACAATCAACTGGTATGCTTCACATTTTGATATGTGGAATAGCTATAAAAATATAGTTGAAAATCATTATGCTAAATCTGGGCACTGATTTTAGATGAATTCTGGGATATTCCAAGGGTTTTGGGCATGAAAAAAGGGCTTCTAGCGATTGGCTAGAAACCCTAAGCGCGGAGAATACGAGATTCGAACTCGTGAGGCTGTTACACCAACACGCTTTCCAAGCGTGCGCCATAGACCACTAGGCGAATTCTCCAAGTCGAATGCCAATCGAAGTCCGTTCGGCAAACAACTTAAACAGAGTAACACATAGCAAAGATAAAGTAAATACGGTGTGCCGCATTTACTTTTGTTTTAAATAGTTGTGAAAAGTTGCTAAATAGTAGCTAAATAGTCGCGAAATAGTGAATTAAGATTATCGAGTTTTTGTTTTTAGGTTGGTTTGTTTAGCTAGAATCTAATTAGTTATAAGAATACTAAATTAGTTAATTGCGGAAGGCGTAAGTCATATGTCTATAACGCTTGAAACTTCGCTCGCTTCTATTATGAGCAATAAGCGTCGTATTTCAGCTTTGAAATCATTAGGTGTATTAAATATAAAAGATGCACTTACGTATTACCCTTTTCGCGTTTGCAAACCTATGAAAGTTATGCAGCTTAAAGACATACGCTCTGGAGATTCGTCTGTTTTCGTATGTGTTGTTGATTCTGTTTGCGTTGTGCCGATGAACTCGCGTCATGGATTTCGTTTGGAAGTTAATGTTTGTGAGCCTTTGCAAAATGTTGTGAATGATTTTCAAGATTCCTCAAGCGTATCCTGTGCTTCTCTTATCTATTTTTCGCAAAAGAAACCTTATATTGATTGGATGCTTTCTAAATTCCACAAAGGTGAGAAAATCGTTGTTTGCGGAGTTGCAAGTGAATTTAACAGTAGATTGCAATTCACTCATCCAAATATCATGAACGTTTGTGATGAAAAAAATTGCAATAATAATGATAATAATGATTTGAATAATTCTAATAGCGTGGAATATTGTCTTAAAAAGCTAAGTTCTCCTATGCCTATGTATCACGCTAATTCTCGAATATCTAGTGAGCATATTCACGATGTTATTTTGTTAGCTATGGATTCTATTGAAGAAAATATTCCAGATATAATTCCAGAATCTATGCGAAAAGCACATAATTTATTGCATAGAAAAGATGCTTTTTTTCAAATTCACAATCCACAATCTATTGATGATTTTAAGAAAGCTTTAGAAACTTTAAGATATGAGGAAGCGCTTGTATCTCAAATTGCAATATTATCTTCAAGAAATAGCTCTTATTCTGCTGTGGCTCAAAAATGTGCTTGTAATGATATGCGCAATTCTTTTATAAATTCTCTTCCTTTTGAACTTACAAAAGGTCAGAATGAAGTTATTGGTGAAATACTTAAAGATATGTGTAGCAATAAGCCTATGAGAAGGCTTTTGCAAGGAGAAGTTGGAAGTGGCAAAACAGTAGTTGCTATGAGTGCTATGCTACAAGCGATTGGCTCTTGTAAACAAGCTGTTTTAGTTGCTCCTACTCATGTTTTAGCTTTACAACATGCTGATAATTTGCGGAATATGATTCATAAAGCTGGGCTTCCTGTTAAGTTAATTGTTGTTACAGGAGGCATGAAACTTAGTGAGCGTCGTAAAGCTTTGGCAAGTGTTGCTAGTGGTGAGCCGGCAATTATAGTTGCAACTCACGCTGCTTTTTCTTCTAGTTTTAATCCAACTAATTTAGCTTTGGTTGTTATTGATGAGCAACATAGATTTGGAGTTGAACAACGTAATTCGCTTATGCGGTCTTTTGGTAGTGAATCTACTGTTCCTCCTACTGTTCCTCATCTGTTAGTTATGACTGCTACTCCTATTCCTAGATCTGCTGCTATGACATGGTTTGGAGATTTAGATGCATCGTATCTTACGCAATTGCCTGCAGAGCGCAAACCTATTCGAACTATTATCGTGAAAGAAAGCGATTCTCATACTATGGCTGCTATGTTCAAGCACATTCGATCTAGGATTGATTGTGGTGAGCGAGCGTATATAGTATGTCCTCATATTGAAGATTCTGAGATTGATTCTGAGATTGATTCTAAGATTGGCTCTAAGTTTAGCTTGGAGATTGGCTCTGAGATTGATTCTAAATCTAAATCTATAAGTAATCTTGCTGACGATAACAAAGCTTTTGATAATGAGTCTTTTATAGAAGAGGACGAGAATATTGAGTCTAAACAAGTAAGAAAGCTGCATACTGTTACAAATATTCTTAAAAGATTATCGTCTATTGAGCAATTTAATAACATTCGTTTGATTGCGCTTACTGGTAGAAATAGCGATGAAGAAAAGCAAGAAATAATGCGTAAATTTATTTCAGGTGTTGCTCCAATATTGGTTTCTACTACTGTAATTGAAGTTGGTGTTGATGTGAAGAATGCCACTTGCATGGTGATTTTTGACGCGGATCGTTTTGGTCTAGCTCAGCTTCATCAATTGCGTGGAAGAATTGGACGTAGTAATTTGCAATCATGGGCTTTTCTTGTATCTTGCGCTGAAGATGGTAGTTTAGCTAGTAAGCGTTTGCAGGTAGTTGAAAATTCGTGCGATGGAGCAGTTATAGCGCAAGAAGATTTGCGATTGCGAAATGTTGGCGATGTGCTGGGAGATAGGCAATCTGGAGGAAAATCTAGTCTTAAATTATTGCGTGTTATACAAGACGCATCGATTATTGCATCCGCTAGAAAAGACGCTAGTGAGTTGATTGCAAATGAGTCTGAGCTTAATGAAATGCAATATTTGCGTGGTGCTGTATTGGACTTTACTCGAATTGGATCGATTATTAGTAATTGATTTTTAGATTTAATTATTGTGTGATTTGACTATTGTGAATATCCTAGAAAGTAGTGGTTATTAGTTCTAGTTGTAGTCGTATAGAGACGAGGCAATGATGACTGAGAGAGAACAACAAATATTGGCTTGGATTCAACAAAATCCAATGATTAGTCAGCAAGAACTTGCTAATCTTGCAGGAATTACGCGCTCCGGTGTTGCAGCGCATATTTCTAATTTAATACGTAAAGGTTATCTTCGTGGTAAAGGATACATTGTTACTCCTCCTAGTTACGTGACAGTAATTGGCGGAATTAGCATGGATGTTTTGGGTGTTGCTCGCGGAGATTTAATGGATTACACTTCTAACGAAGCTCGTGTGCGTTATATGTTGGGCGGAGTCGGAAGAAATATAGCAGTTGCGCTTGAAAGATTGAATGTGCGAACTAGCATGGTTTCTGTTTATGGTGGAGATCATAATGGTGAGCTTTTTAAGATAGATGCTTCTGCTAACGGTTTAGATATTGGATATTCAAAGCAATTGTCTGATTTAATGACAGCATCTTATATGTATGTGGGAGATGCTTCTGGTCAACGTTTGCTTGCTCTTGACGATATGAGTATTTATAATCACATGACTCCGGACTTTTTGCGCGAAAGATTCTCGATTATTGAGAATGCAGATATGGTTATTATGGATACGAATATTCCGCAAAAATCTTTGGAATGGGTATGTGATCATTATAATCGCCCTATTATTGTTAGAGCTATAACAGATGCAAAAGCTCCGCGTGTGCTTTCTAGACTTAATCGTATAGATACCTTAGTGCTTGATACAGCTGAATCTCAGGCTCTTACAGGAATTAGTGCAATTGATGAGCGTTCTGCTGTGCGCTGTGCAACAGTGTTGTTAAAGCGAGGAGTCAAGCATGTGTTCGTTAATGTTGGGCGCGAAGGTGTTGCTTACGGTAATTGCGAAGATGTTGTTTTCTATCCTGTTTCAGTTAAGCGCGTTCAGCGAATGATGCTTACGCATGATGGTGGACGTGGTGGAGTAAAAGCAGTTGGAAACGATAACGGATCTAGCGATACTGCTACTGCTGCTTTAATTTACGCACGTTATGCTGGTTTTGACGATAAGAAAGCTAGTAGATTTGCTGTTGCTGCTGCTGTGCTGAATACTGAATCTATGGAAGCTGTTCACGAATCCTTAGATGCTGATTTAGTGTTGTCTTATATGGAAAAGATTCATGAGCGCGCGTGATGTAGAAAATGGCGTAAAGCGTGATTTTAAGCGTGATGTTAAGCGTGATGTAGAAAATGGCGTAAACCATAATTTTGCGAGAGCTGTAAAAGAAAGTAATTCAGAACATCCTGTAAAAGAAAGTAAGAATTATTCTATTATTGCTTTAATGATTGCATTATTTGTGTCAATCTTTTCTTTTCAGCTTAATATTTCTATGCTTTCTCCAGCTCTTGCTTCTATGGAATACGAATTACATATTTCACAAGTGCAAGTTGGATTGATACAAACTGTATTTTTCACGTCAGCTGCATTATTTTCGTTATTTTTGCCGCGACTTGCAGATCATATTGGTCGTAAAAAAGTATTGCTTGGTATTCTTACAGCAACAGTTATAGGAAGTTTTATATCTGCTATTACTTCGAATATTGTGATTCTTTCTATTGGACGCATTATGCAAGGTTCTTCTGGACCTATGATGCCATTATGTTTGATTATGCTTCGAGAGCGTGTTAAAGATGGTAAGCGTTATGCGCGTTTGATGGCTATTCTCACTTCCGTAAATGGTGGTATTGCTGGAATAGATGCTTTAGTTGGTGGGTGGATGTCAAGCGCGTGTGGATTTAGATCGATTTTTTGGATTATGGCGCTTATTGCAGTTTTCGCTGTGTTTTTAGTTATATGTACAACAGAAGAATCTAAGGCTGTCAATAATGCGAAAATGGATTGGTTTGGCGTTATTACATTATCAATTGCATTTTTATCAATGTATATTGCGATTGACGAATCACAAAAACTTCTAAATGCGCGCTTTTGGATTATATCTTTGCTTGTATGTGTTTCAATAGTATTTTTCATAATTTTTTGGCAAATCGAAAAACATATTAGTAATCCTATGGTTTCAACGAATTATATGAAACATAGGCGTACTTGGGGATTGTTAAGCACTACGTTATTGACGATGACTGGTGTTTTTGCAATTATGAATGGCGTTGTTCTTAAGTTTGCTCAAGATAAAATATCTGGAATAGGACTTTCAGAAGCTTTAGTTCCATTTGTGACTCTTACTCCGTATGCGATTGTTGGATTTTTATGCGGTCCTATTTCTGGTTTTTTGGCATCTAAATATGGTTATAGACGTGTTTTGCGCTCTGGTATTTTAGTAAGCATAATAGGATTATTATGTGGAATATTTGTTATGAAAAATCCTAGTATTCCAGGGTTGGTGGCTTTGTCTGTGTTACTTGGAATAAGTTATGCAGGAGTAGCCAATATTATGCTTAATGGGTTGGGAATTGTGTTATCTCCTAAGGATAATCCTGGGTATTTGCCTGGTATGAATGCTGGAGCTTTTAATCTTGGAGCAGGTTTAAGTTTCGCAATTATTTACGCGATTATGGGAATGTTTAACGTTAATATAACGCAATTGTCTATTCAATCTTCATCTTCTATTTCTGCAAGTGCGTCATCTAATGCTGCTTCAAATGCAGTGCAAAATGTAATAACTGTTGTAAAATCAGTTCCGTCATGTTCAAGTTATGTGTCTTCTATGATTGTTGGCGCTGTATTACTTGTTGGAGCAATATTGTGTTCGTTGTGGATTCCAAAATCTGAAGATTAGTGACATGGTCGGTGATAATCTAAACATATGACTATAGCAGTGTGCCCCGGTTCTTATGACCCAGTTACAGCTGGACATTTAGATGTGATACAACGTTGTACCAAGCTTTTTGATGAAGTTCATGTGCTTGTTGCTGTTAATTCGGCAAAAACTCCTATGTTTACGGAGAGTGAACGAGTTCAGATTATTTGCGATGCTGTAAAGAATATTACTAAGAATAATGAGGATTGTGAGGATAATATTCAGAATCGTGATGATTGCCAGAATCGCGAGTGTTGTAGGGATAATATTCAGAATCGTAAAAGTAGTGTTGGGAATTTAGTTGTTGCATCAACTGACGGTCTTGTTACGGATTATTGTAAGAAAGTTGGTGCTACAGTAATTGTTAAAGGTTTGCGTCAGAATGGCGATTATGAGGCAGAGCTTGGAATGGCGCTTGTTAATCGAAAACTTGCTGGCATAGAAACTATGTTTCTTCCTGCGGATCCGGTTTTAGAGCATGTTTCTAGTTCTGTTGTTAAAGATGTTGCGCGTCATGGAGGCGATGTTACAGGCATGGTTCCAGATAACGTAATACCTTTATTACAGAAGTTGTTTGCAGAGAAAATTTGAGAAGAACAGACAGGAGTTTGAAATTATGAGTGAAGATGATAATACTGAAGCGCAAACAGTTGTAACTGGTGAAAATAGCGAAATTCAGGACGATACTATGGAGCGCAAGGTTTCTGGTAATCTTGAGCAAAATCTTCCTAATCTTGAGCAAAATCTTCCTTTGAATCCTGCAATAAACCCAGATGATTCTTTGACAGATTCTATTTCAGCTGTTTCTAAAGATAATTCTGATTCCGCTAAGGATGCAAATAATACTGAATCTAGTGAGGATTCTGAAGCCTCTTCATCTGCTGAGGATTCTTATGAAAAATCATCTGTAAAGCCTTTATTCCCTATGCCTGATTTGCGTGAGCGTGATGATTATAGTGCTGCAGATTTTGACAGTGAAGAAGATGGGAATTCAGATCATATTGATGTAAAAATAAGCGATGAAGCTCGTTCAAAAAGTCGTGCTGAATTTACTACTGTTTACGACATTATAGATGTGATGGAAGATACTCTTTCTGAATCAAAAGGTGTTCTATTCTCTCCTGGAATGGTGAAGATTAGTCGTGAAGATTTTGAGGATCATCTTTCTCGTTTGAAAGATATGTTACCTGTACAGTTAGAGCGTGCTTCTGCGCTAATGCGTGAAGCAGAACGCCGTTTGCGCACTGCTCAGGCTCAAGCTAATTCGATTGTTGCAACTGCACAATCTCAGTCTGCACAGCTTATTTCAGATGCTGAAGAACGTGCTCAATACCTAGCTGGTCAAGAAAATGTGACTGCTATAGCTCGCCGTAAAGCTGCTAATATTTTGGAAGTTGCTCAAGCTAAGTCAGATAAGCTTACTCATGGAGCAGATCAATATTGTGCAACTGTTATGGAAGGCTTGAAACAACAATTAGATAAGCTTGAGCAAGATGTTCAAGCAGGACAGCGAGTTTTAGAGGAGCGCTGTCGTGGTGCTGCTCATCTTCAAGATGAAATTAGCGCTCAAGCTCGTCTTGATGATTCTGGCGATGATTATGATGAAAGGAATAACTAATGACATCGCATCCCTCTCAATCCTTGTGGGCTATACCTGTTGCACAAATGGGTGCTCGTGCTGGTCATAGTATGCATATTGATCGCGCATTTCCTGCTCCAGAGGGTATAGGCGATTGTGTTATTGGTGTAAAGCCTGGAAGTGATGTTCAAGTTACAGGAGATTTTGATTCTGTTGTAGATGGGCTTATGTTTCAGGGTAGTATTACTGCGACTGTTCATGCAGAATGTACGCGTTGCTTAATGCTTTTAAAGCGCGATTGGAAAGTTGATGTTTGCGTGTTCTTTCCATATAAAGATATTACAGAAGTTCAATCTTCTAAGCTAAATTCTACGAGAAAAAATGGTGTTAAGGATTCTAAGAGTTCCAATAAGAATAGCATTGAAGATGATTCACAAATATGGGAAGATAACGATGATTCTGGATGCTCGTATCCATTGGTTGCTGGCGGAGATTTTGCAGATATTGAGGCATTGATTCGAGATACTATGGTAAGCGAATTGCCTTTGCAACCTTTGTGTGAGCCTGATTGCTTAGGATTATGTTCTCAATGTGGTGAAAATTTGAATGAACATCCAGAGCATCATCATGATGTTAGTGATATTCGTTTTGCTGCTTTAGAAGGATTGAAAGAGCAATTAGAAAATAAGGATAAGTAAGCAGAAAGCACGCGAAAGCGAGAAAATGAGAATAGCTTAAGTAAGGGAATGTCTTAAGTGTGGGAATAGCTTAAGTGATTTTCTAGGCAATTCTCTAAGTGACTTTCTGTTCTGCAATCTGTGCTGTTTTCTAAGTAATCTTAAGATTAAAATCCAGTAAGATATGTGTAAAAGTATTGTTTTAAAGCTGTATTTTAATTAAATGTATGGCGCATGCTGTAATATACAGAACGCTTAAGCTCAATCGGTTGAACGAAATAGAGGAAAAATTATGGCACTGCCAAAATACAAGACCTCGCGCGCTAACACGCATTCGCGTCGCGCTAATTGGAAAGCGTCTGCCGTGCAGACTGTAACTTGCTCGAATTGCGGTTCGCAGGCATTGTCTCACATGGCTTGCCCGAATTGCGGTAACTTCCGTGGTCGCGTGTATCGCGAAGCTATCCGCTCGGCACATACCAAGTAGGTTGTATTTATGAAACCCTGCCATCGACGGGTGGTAGGGTTTTTCTTTATTGTGAGTGCTTGAGTGAGTGCTTGAGCGAGTGATTATTTTTTAGTGTTTTAGTTAGTTTTTTTTTAGTTAGTGTTTTACTAGTGTTTTAGTTGGTATTTTCCATAAGCGGGATAGTGAAAGTATTATGAGCCATAAAAATAAAAAAAATAGCGGTGTAATGCATTATGACGGTGAACCTCATGATGGCGATCCATCTAAGGCTCTTTTAGATGCTTTAGGGACTAGTATTTCTCCAGATCTGTTAGTAGAAGCTTTAACTCATCGTTCGTTTTCTCATGAGCATCCTGGAACGAGAAATTATGAGCGTTTGGAATTTTTAGGCGATGCAGTTTTGGAATTAGTTTCTACTGAAACGCTTTTTTCTAAGCACCCAGATATGAGCGAAGGGCAATTAGCAAAGTTACGTGCTAAAGCTGTTTCTGAGTGGGCTCTTTCTGCTGTTGCTCGTGAAAAATTGCATGTTGGTCCTTATATTTTGCTTGGTCGCGGTGAGATGGAGCAGGGTGGTAGTAATAAAGACTCGATTTTATGCGATATTGTTGAGGCTTTGATTGGCGCTACTTTCGTTGAACACGGTATTGATGAAGCTAGAGTAGTTGTACATCGTTTAATTGACGACACTTTAGCTGAAGTTCTTACTGAAGGACCTGCTTTAGATTGGAAAACATCGCTTACTGTTAAGGCTCACGATATGGGATTGCCGGATCCTGAGTATCGTATGGCTGTTTCTGGTCCGGATTTTGCTCCAGTTTTCGAAGCTCGCGCTGTATTGCCTTATTCTGATGGAGATGAATTGCTTTCAGAGGGCACTGGATCAAGTAAACGTAAAGCGCAATTGGCTGCAGCTGAAAAAGCGTGGCATGCACTTGATGAGCGTAAAACTAAATAATTTTAAACAAAGTAATGCGTTTTTTATTCTGTGTTTTGGTCTATTTTGGCAAAATTTGGCGTATCTTATAGAACGTTTTTGAGTGTTATCGGCGTGTCTTAACTTGCATTAGTCTCGCTCTCGTGGCACAATAACAAAGTTGCCGTTTGGAGTTATTCCTTACGATAACGTTGGCGGGTTACCAGAGCGGCCAAATGGGACTGACTGTAAATCAGTTGCTTCGTGCTTCAGTGGTTCAAATCCACTACCCGCCACGCCTCGATAGCTCAGTGGTAGAGCACTTCCTTGGTAAGGAAGAGGTCGTGAGTCCGATTCTCACTCGAGGCTCTCTGGCGGGGTAGCTCAGCTGGCTAGAGCGTACGACTCATAATCGTAAGGTCAAGAGTTCGAGTCTCTTCCTCGCTACAATGGCCAGCAGGAGTTGGTCAACATACAATATTCTAGAGGTGAACGAAATGGCAAGTAAGAGCGCAGACATCCGTCCAGGCATTACGCTTGCATGCACGGAGTGCAAGGAGCGTAATTACATCACGACGAAGAATCGTCGTAATACGCCTGATCGTCTTGAGTTGAGCAAGTTCTGCCCACGTTGTGGTAAGCACACACTTCATCGCGAAACTCGCTAAGCTTTTAAGTTTTTAGTTGATCGCGTTTTAAGCGTGTCTAGCTTTGAAAGATTTTACCTCGCTTTTTGCGGGGTTTTCTTTTATCTAAAATCTGAAGTTTAGTTTGTAATTATCTATTTTTACGTGAGTATTACACATTCGTGCATATTATTGTATAGAATCATTGACGGACCTGCTATGCAACCTTAAAAGAGAGGAATCGCCCGTGAATACCCAATTAGATACCCCTATTAGTGAAAACAAAGCTGTTATAACTGTTGTTGGCAAAGACGCAGTTGGCATTATTGCAGGGGTTACAACTCATTTAGCTGACCGTAAAGTGAATGTTTTAACAATATCTCAAACAATAGTAGACGGCTTTTTCAATATGATGATGATTGTTGATATTTCGAATATGAGCGTTGAATTTGGTGATCTTGTTTCTAGTTTGGCTTCTCTTGGTGAAAATCTTGGAGTGCGTATACGCTGCCAGCGCACAGAAATCTTTACAAGCATGCATCGCGTGTGATAGGAACATCTTTATTAAAGGGGAATTGCCATGTTAAATATGATGGAAGTTCGCGAAACTAACACCATGATTGAGCAGGAAAAGTTAGATGTTCGCACTATCACTATGGGAATCAATCTTCTTGATTGTGCTTCGTCTGATTTGAATGAAGTTTGCGAGAATGTATATAAAAAAATCACAACTTTAGCTAAAGATCTTGTTTCTACTGGTAAAGCTATAGAACGCGATTATGGTATACCGATTGTAAATAAGAGAATTACTGTAACTCCTATATCTTTGGTTGGATCTTCTGCGTGCAAAACTCCTGAAGATTTTGTTAAAATTGCGCATGCATTAGATAAAGCTGCTAAAGAAGTTGGTGTTGATTTAATAGGTGGTTATTCTGCTTTACCTGCAAAATCAATGACGAATGCAGATCGCATGTTAATTGAATCATTGCCTAAAGCGCTTTGTGAAACGGATATTGTTTGTTCTTCTGCTAACGTTGGCTCTACTCGTACAGGCATTGATATGAATTGCGTTAATTTGCTTGGGCGAGTGATTCGAGATATTGCAATAGCTACAAAAGACAATGATTCTTATGGGTGCGTTAAGTTTGTTGCTTTTTGTAATGCTCCAGACGATAATCCGTTTATGGCTGGTGGTTTCCATGGAGTTACAGAGGGCGATGCTGTTATTAACGTTGGCGTTTCGGGGCCGGGAGTTGTTTCTAGAGCTTTAGATGAAGCGCGTGGCAAAGATTTTGCATTTTTGTGTGAAACTATTAAGCGTACAGCTTTTAAGATTACTAGAGTTGGACAGTTAGTTGCTCAAGAAGCTTCGCATCGTCTTAATGTTCCTTTTGGAATAATTGATTTGTCACTTGCTCCAACTCCTGCAGTTGGTGATTCTGTTGGTGAAGTTCTAGAAAAAATTGGTTTATCTCAGGTTGGTGCTCCTGGAACTACAGCTGCTCTAGCTCTTCTTAATGATCAAGTTAAGAAGGGCGGAATTATGGCAAGTAGTTATGTTGGAGGTCTTTCTGGAGCTTTTATACCAGTTTCTGAAGATGCGAATATGATTTCTGCTGCAAAGACTGGATGCTTAACTATCGAAAAGCTTGAAGCTATGACGTGTGTATGCTCTGTTGGGCTTGATATGATTGCGATTCCTGGAGAAACTAGTGCGTCTACAATTTCCGGAATGATTGCAGATGAATCTGCTATTGGTATGATAAATCAGAAAACTACAGCAGTTCGTATTATTCCAGTGATTGGTAAAACTGTGGGAGATATGGCGAACTTTGGCGGTTTGATGGGGTATGCGCCTATTATGCCTGTTAATAACGCTTCTTGCGAAGAGTTTGTTAATCGTGGCGGACGTATTCCTGCTCCTGTTCATAGTTTTAAGAATTAGTTTTGGCTTTAATACTTAAGTTCGTGGATTTGCAAAGCTACAGAATTAAATAAACTTAGAATAATCAATAAGAGGTAATAATGACGCGTGAAACATCTGAAAATCAGCATGTAGATGAGAATAATGATTGCAATATTTGTAATTCATCTTCTGAGCAGTTGAAAAATCAAGATAGTGTATCTCGCGTACAACAAATGTATGAATATGGGTATAGAAAATCGGATTATGGCCCAGATGAGTTAGTTACAGATGCGCATGGTAATCCTATTAGTGTTGTTGACGCTATGCTTAGTGCTGATGATGCTGCGCGTAAAGAAACGCATACTCCTCATTTGTGTTTTTACTCTCCTAGGATTCCTGGAAATACTGGTTCAGCGATTCGTTTATGTGCTGTAACTGGCACTATTTTGCACTTGGTTGAGCCTTTAGGGTTTAATCTGCACGATACTAAATTGCGCCGCGCTGGATTAGATTATCACGATATGGCTCATGTTGTGATTCATCCAGATTTCAATAATCTTGTGGAATCTATGCCAAATTCGCGCATAATCGCGTTTACTGCAAATGCTACTAAGCTTTATACGGATATTGAATATAAGCCTAATGATATTTTGCTTTTTGGTCCTGAGCCTGGAGATATTCCTGATCCTATGGATATTATGGCAGGTCCTCATGTTGCGCAGCAAGTTCGTTTGCCTATGCGACCTGCTTTGAGGAGTTTGAATTTAGCTAATTGCGCATCTATTGCTGTTTATGAAGCATGGCGTCAGCTAAATTTTGCTGGTGGGAAGTAAGCTTTATAAGATATTTATATTTCAATTCATGCGTTACAATGCACTAGAATGGACATTATGACCAAACAATCGCAGCGATTTACTAGAGATACTAGACGAACTAAGAAACGCGTTATGAGCGAATCTGAAAAGCATGCTATGTATGTTCGTCGTAGAATTTTTGTTGGCGTGATTGCGTCGTTTGTTCTAGTTATTGCGTGTTTTTGTGTCTTTAGCATCGCTAAGGGCATTTCAGATTTAAGTGGTGGGCTTTTTTCATTTCATGAAGTAAATATTTCGCGTAAAAGCGTGCCTGATCCTCGGCCTGCAAGTTTAACACGTGATTGCACATCTCAAGATTTGCGTTTAGAGCTTTCTTCTAAGAATCAAAATGTTTCTATGGGTGGAAGTCTTGATTTTACTGCTCGAATTATTTTCGTAGGTAAAGGTTCTTGCTTAGTTGATGCGTCTAATAATAGTCTTGTTATGGCTATTAGCGATACGAATTCGTCCGATACTTCAAAAGACAAATCTGAAGATAATTCTGACAAAGGGACGACTGAAAATTCCGATAAAAATTCTGATAAAAATTCTGAAGATTTATCTAAAAATTCCGATAAAAATTCTGACGAAGAAAATAAAAATGATATATGGCGTTCAGATGTTTGTGTTGCGCCTGGTAAGCCGTTGCTTATGACTCAAGGCGATCATTTTGACGAAAAGTTTACATGGGATACGAATTCAACTCGAGGTGTTGGCTGCACTGAAAAGGATAACATGCCAAAGGTTGATCGTGGATCTTATCTTGTTAGACTTTATCATAAAAATATTTCTGGATTACATAGCGATTCTTTAGTCGTAAATGTTAAATAGCATGCCGACACGCCGCTAAAAATACTGGAAAATAGTCTTAATGTATCTATAAAATAGAAGGTCTGTATACGGTGTGTCATATAGCGGGCATACTGAATAAGTCGATGAAGCGCCCGCAGTTGCACATCAATTCTATGGCGTGTTTTTGCGCTTTTGCTTCTTGGCTTTTCAGAGTTCACGCATGCACTTACATGTGTATGCATAGGTAATAGCGAACGATAAGGAACGTCCATTGGCTGCTGAACAAGCTACGACGAGCACCACTAAAGTCATCGCGCGTGCTGACGAACACGACATTAAGTTGCATAAAGCGTCAGATCGTGTGAATTTTGGCTCAATTTGTGAGCCTATCGATGTGCCATACCTTCTTGGTGTGCAAACCGACAGCTTTGATTGGTTGATCGGTTCAGATCGCTGGAAGAAGCGCGTTGAAGAAGACGAAGCAAATGGTACTCACACAGTGCCTCATATTTCTGGTTTAGATGAAGTATTCCAGGAAATTTCCCCTATTGAGAACTTCGCTCAAACTATGAGCTTAACGTTCTCAGATCCATATTTTGAAGAACCACGTCATACAGTGTTAGAGTGCAAAGAGAAGGATTACACTTATTCTGCTCCTTTGTATGTGAATGCTGAATTTGAAAACGGTGAAACTGGCGAAATTAAAAGTCAGACTGTTTTCATGGGTGATTTTCCATTGCAAACTCCACACGGTACTTTCATTATTGGTGGTACTGAGCGTGTGATTGTTTCGCAATTGGTCCGTTCACCAGGCGTGTATTTCGATTGCACTCAAGATCGCGCTTCCGATAAAGATGTTTACGGTGCGAAGATTATTCCAAGCCGTGGTGCATGGTTGGAATTTGAGATAGATAAGCGTGATTTCCTTGGAGTTAGAGTAGATCGCAAACGTAAGCAGTCTGCAATCGTATTCTTAATGGCAATCGGCATGACTAAGCCTGAAATTGCTGAAGCTTTCAAGGGATATCCTTTGGTGCTTGATGCGCTTGATAAGGAAGTTATTGAAACTCAGGATGAAGCATTAACTGATTTGTATCGTAAGATTCGTCCTGCAGATACAGCAACCCCAGAAGCTGGTCATACTTTGCTTGACTCCTTCTATTTCAATACTAAGCGTTACGATTTGGCTCGCGTTGGCCGTTATAAGATTAACCGTAAGCTTGGTTTGGAAGCTGATTACAATGACCGTAGCTTGAATCGTGAAGACATCATTGCAACTATTAAGTACTTAGTTACTTTGCACGCTAATGCTACTGCTAAGAGTGCTGCTTTGAAAGCCACTAACCCTGCAGATAAAGCTGCTGCTTTGGCTCAAAGTGAGCAGACATTCCCAGGAAAGCGCAATGGCGAAGACGTGCAATTGCGTGTGGAAGTTGACGATATTGATCACTTCGGTAATCGCCGTATTCGTCAAGTTGGCGAGTTGGTACAAAATCAGCTTCGTACTGGTTTAAGCCGTATGGAACGCGTTGTGCGAGAACGTATGACTACTCAAGATGCTGAGGCTATTACTCCACAGTCGTTGATTAACATTCGTCCAGTAAACGCGACTATTAAAGAATTCTTCGGAACTTCCAAGTTAAGTCAGTTTATGGATCAAAACAATCCATTAGCAGGCGTTACTAATAAGCGCCGTCTTTCCGCACTTGGTCCTGGTGGTCTTTCTCCAGATCGTGCTTCTATGGAAGTTAGAGATGTTCACCCATCTCACTTTGGACGTATGTGCCCAATTGAATCTCCTGAAGGTCCAAACATTGGTCTTATTGGTTCTTTGGCAACATTTGGTCGCATCAATCCGTTCGGTTTCATTGAAACTCCGTACCGCAAGGTTGTGAACGGTCACGTTACTGATGAAGTCGAATATATGACTGCAGATCGTGAAGCGGATCACGTTATTGCACAAGCTAATCAGGAACTTGATGAAAACGGTAACTTCGTAGGCACTCAGGCACTTGCTCGAGTGGACGAAGAAGAAGCAGTCGATGTTCCTGTAAGCACTGTTGACTACATGGATGTTTCTCCACGTCAGATGGTTTCCTTGGGTGCTTCTTTGATTCCATTCTTGGAGCATGATGAAGGTCACCGTGCTTTGATGGGTACTAACATGCAGCGTCAGGCTGTTCCGCTTATTAAGTCTGAGCGACCACTTGTAGGTACAGGTTCTGAATGGCGTGCAGCTGTGGATTCTGGTGACGTAATCTTGGCAGAAAAGCCGGGTGTTGTTACATATGTTTCTGCAGATATTATTCGCGTTATGAACGATGACGGAACTCAATCAAGCTACAAGCTTTCTAAGTTCCAGCGTTCTAATCAAACTACTTGCTACAATCAAGTTCCACTTATTAAAGATGGCGAACGCGTTGAAGCAGGAACAGTTTTGGCTGATGGTCCTGCAACAGATAAGGGTGAGCTTGCTCTGGGTAAGAATTTGCTTGTTGCATTCATGCCTTGGAACGGTTACAACTACGAGGATGCTGTTATTATTTCGCAGCGTTTAGTGCAAGACGATACGCTTTCATCAATTCATATTGAAGAATATGAGATTGATGCTCGCGAAACAAAGCTTGGCTCTGAAGAGATTACACGCGATTTGCCGAATGTTGGCGAAGATGCTATTGCAAATCTCGATGAGCGCGGTATTATTCGCATCGGTGCTGAAGTTGAAGCCGGCGATATTTTGGTTGGTAAGGTAACTCCTAAGGGTGAAACTGAGCTTACTCCAGAAGAGCGTTTGCTTCGTGCAATCTTCGGCGAAAAGAGCCGTGAAGTTCGTGATACTTCTTTGCGTGTGCCACACGGTGAAACTGGTACTGTTATTGCAGTTAAAGAAATCACTCGTGAAGATGCTGAAGATGATGGCGATGAGCTTCCAAATGGCGTAAATCAAATGATCCGCGTTTATATTGCGCAGCATCGTAAGATTACGCAAGGAGATAAGCTTTCAGGTCGTCACGGCAACAAGGGTGTTATTTCTCGAATCTTGCCAGAAGAAGATATGCCATTCTTGGCTGATGGTACTCCAATTGACATCATGTTAAATCCGTTGGGCGTTCCTTCTCGAATGAACTTGGGTCAGGTACTTGAGCTTCACTTAGGTTGGATTGCTCACGCTGGTTGGGATATCAATTTGGATCCAGATCTAGAAGCAGCTTGGAAGAAGTATGTTCCGCAAGGAGCAGAGCATGGCGATCCTGGAACTCCAGTTGCAACACCAGTGTTTGATGGCGTTCGTCCAGATACTTTGAAGGGATTGCTTAGCACAACTTTGAAGGATGCTGATGGAAATAAGCTTGTTGGTTCAGATGGTAAAGCAGTGCTTTACGATGGACGTACTGGTGAGCCTTTCACTAAGCCAATTTCTGTTGGTTACATGTATATCTTAAAGTTGCATCATTTGGTTGATGATAAGATTCACGCTCGTTCTACTGGTCCTTACTCTATGATCACTCAGCAGCCGTTGGGCGGTAAAGCTCAGTTCGGTGGCCAGCGCTTCGGAGAAATGGAAGTTTGGGCGCTTGAGGCTTATGGTGCTTCGTACACATTGCACGAAATGATGACTACTAAGTCTGATGATGTTTCGGGTCGTGTGCGCGTGTATGGTGCAATCGTGAAGGGTCAGAATTTGCCTCCTGCAGGTATTCCTGAATCCTTCAAGGTGCTTCTTAAGGAAATGCAGTCGCTCTCCTTGAATGTTGAAGTGTTAAACGCTGATGGCGTTGCAATTGACATGAAGGATGAAGAAGACGATCCTGTTTCGTCCTCGGATGATTTGGGCTTTAATATTGGCGCAAGACCAGATTCTTCTGCCAAGGAAGATCAAATCATTTCTGAGCCGGAATATCAGTGATCGGCTATAGCCGCACTTATGTGATAGTAAAACGTTAAAAATTTCACAGACAGGACAATAAGAGTGCTGGACGTCAACACATTTGACAAATTAAGGATTGGACTGGCTACCGCTGACGACATTCGCGGATGGAGCCACGGTGAAGTAAAGAAGCCAGAAACCATTAACTACCGTACCTTGAAGCCGGAGAAAGATGGTCTGTTCGGTGAGCAGATTTTCGGACCGACTCGAGATTGGGAATGCGCATGCGGCAAATATAAGCGCGTGCGTTTTAAGGGCATTGTTTGCGAACGATGCGGTGTAGAGGTTACTCGTAGCCGCGTTCGCCGTGAGCGCATGGGTCACATCGAGCTTGCAGCTCCTGTGACGCACATTTGGTTCTTCAAAGGCGTGCCAAGCCGTTTAGGTTACTTACTTGGTATTGCTCCGAAGAATTTGGAGAAAGTTATCTACTTTGCAGCTTATATGGTTACAAGCGTAGATGTTGAGCAGCGTCATCAAGATATGCCTGACTTGCAAGACGAGTTTGACACCGAGATTTCAAATCTTGAAAAGCGCCGCGATAATGAGATTGAATTGCGCGCTAAAAAGGTTGAAGAGGACTTGCGTGAGCTTGAGGAATCAGGCGATACCAAGAGCGGTACCAAAGCTAAATTGCGTGCAAGTGCAGAGCGCGAAATGTCCACAATTCGCCAGCGTTATGACGAACAAATTAAGCGTTTGGATGCAGTATTCAGCCGCTTTAAGGAAATTCGTCCAGGAGATATGGAAGGCGATGTGGACTTGTGGCGTGAAATGGAAGATCGTTACGGCGATTATTTCCAAGGCTGCATGGGCGCTGAAGCTATTAAGAAGCGTTTGCAAGACTTTGATTTACAGGCTGCTGCAGACGAACTTCGTGAAGAAATTGATAGTGGTTCTGGACAGCGTAAAGCTCGCGCTTTGAAGCGTTTGAAAGTTGTGAATGCATTCTTGACTACTGGAAACAAGCCAGAAGCAATGGTTTTGGACGTTATTCCAGTAATTCCGCCAGATTTGCGACCAATGGTTCAGCTTGATGGTGGTCGTTTCGCAACTTCTGATTTGAACGATTTGTATCGCCGTGTAATCAACCGTAACAATCGTTTGAAGAGGCTGATTGAACTTGGTGCCCCTGAAATCATGCTTAATAACGAAAAACGCATGCTTCAGGAAGCAGTTGATTCTCTGTTCGACAATGGTCGCCGTGGACGCCCAGTAACTGGCGCATCTAATCGTCCATTAAAGTCACTTTCAGATATGCTTAAAGGTAAGCAAGGCCGATTCCGCCAAAACTTGCTTGGTAAGCGTGTAGATTACTCTGGTCGTTCTGTAATTGTTGTTGGTCCAAGCCTTCGCATGCATCAATGCGGTTTGCCTAAGCCAATGGCTTTGGAACTCTTTAAGCCATTCGTTATTAAGCGTTTGGTAGATCAGGGATTTGCTCAGAATATGAAGAGCGCTAAGCGATTAGTAGATCGCGGTGATTCTGAAGTTTGGAGCGTTTTGGAAGAAGTTATTTCCGAGCATCCAGTACTTCTTAACCGTGCTCCTACTCTTCACCGCTTGGGTATTCAAGCATTTGAGCCAATTTTGGTTGAAGGTAAAGCAATCCACCTGCCACCACTTGCTTGTGCAGCATTTAACGCTGACTTCGATGGTGATCAGATGGCAGTGCATCTACCTCTTTCTGCTGAAGCTCAAGCTGAAGCTCGTACTTTGATGATGGCATCAGATAATATCTTGAAGCCGGCAGATGGTCACACTGTGACTATGCCTTCTCAGGATATGATTTTGGGTCTTTACTACTTGTCTACAGTAATTGAAGGCGCTAAGGGTCAAGGCCGCGTATTCTCTTCTCTTGCTGAAGCTCAAATGGCTCTTGATAAGCATGAGATTGATATGCAAGCTAAAGTCTTGATTCGCATGCCTGAAGATTTCGTTCTTCCTGAAAATTGGGAGCCGAGCGATTTGAAGGTTATTGAGCCTGAAGCTGGTAGCCCAGATGTTGTTCATGAAGAGCGTTTCAAGGATGGAACTGTTTTGTTTGCAACGTCTTATGGACGTGTGCTTTTCAACGAAACTTTGCCAGTTGATTATCCATTCGTCAATGAGCAAGTTCCTAAGGGTGTTCTTTCTAAGATTGTTGACGATATTGCTACTCGCTATCCAACTGCACAAGTTGCTGCTACTTTGGACGCTTTGAAGGATCTTGGCTTCACTCGCGCTCCATGGTCTGGAGTAACTATGGCGTTCTCGGATATTGTGCTCCCACCAAATCGCGAGGAAATTGCTCAATATTATGAGAATCAGGCAGCTAAGATCAACATGCGTTACGAAACAATCGGTGATTTAACTGATGAGGAACGCCGTCAAGAATTGATTAACTTGTGGACTGAGTGCACAGATAAAGTTGCTGAAGCAATGCGTGAAAACTTCCATGACGATAACAACGTTAACATCATGGTTCAGTCTGGAGCGCGTGGTAACTGGATGCAGATTCGTCAGATTGCTGGTATGCGTGGTTTGGTGGCTAATCCTAAGGGTGAGATTATTCCTCGTCCTGTGAAGTCTAACTACCGCGATGGCCTTTCAGTCTTGGAGTACTTCATCTCTCAGCACGGTGCTCGTAAGGGCTTGGCAGATACCGCTTTGCGTACTGCAGAATCTGGTTACTTAACTCGTAAGCTTGTTGATGTTTCACAGGAAGTTATTGTTCGTGAAGAAGATTGCGGAACTAAGCGTGGTCTTAACATGAAGATTGCAGATCGTGATGCTGATGGCAATTTGACGCTTGTTAAAGCTGCTGATGGTGGACCATATTCTCGTTTGCTTGCTGCAGATGTGATAGATCCTGTAGATGGCGAAACTGTTTTAGCTAAGCGTGGAGATGCGCTTTCTATGCAGGTTCTGCGCGATTTGGTTGCTCATGGCGTAGAAGAAGTTAAAGCTCGTTCTGTGCTTACTTGCGAATCTAAGCGTGGAGTTTGTGCAAAATGCTATGGATGGTCTTTGGCTACGAGCCGACTAGTAGATGTTGGTGAAGCTGTTGGTATTGTTGCAGCACAGTCAATTGGCGAGCCTGGTACTCAGCTTACTCTTCGTTCCTTCCACTCTGGTGGTGTTGCTTCTGCTTCCGATATTACTCAGGGTCTTCCTCGTGTTACGGAGCTTTTTGAAGCTCGTACTCCTAAGGGTGAAGCTCCAATTGCAGAGTTCTCTGGAACTGTTGAGATTCAAGATACTCCAGGTCAAGGTCGAGTAGTCAGGTTGATTCCTGATGATTCTACTGTTGAGCCAATTGAGTATCCTGTAACTCGCCGCGCTCCAATGTTGGTAAGAGATCATGAGCATGTTGAGGTTGGTACGCAATTTATTGAAGGTTCTGTTGATCCTAAGAAGATTTTGCGAATCCTTGGTACTCGTGCTGCACAAGTCAACATTGTTGAGGAAGTTCACAATGTGTATCGTTCTCAGGGTGTAGATATTCACGATAAGCATATTGAGGTTATTGTTCATCAAATGCTTCGCCGTATTACTGTGATTGATTCAGGAGATACTAATTTGCTCCCAGGCGAGCTTATTGATCAGACGAAGTTCCGTGAGATTAACCTTGAAACCGTGAAGAATGGTGGCAAGCCTGCTGCTGGTCGTCCAGAGCTTATGGGTATCACTAAGGCTTCTTTGGCTACTGATTCTTGGCTTTCTGCTGCATCGTTCCAGGAAACTACTCGAGTTCTTACTGAAGCTGCTTTGAGCCAGAAGGAAGATGATCTTAAGGGCTTGAAGGAGAACGTGATTATAGGTAAGCTCATTCCTGCTGGTACAGGTTTGTCGCGTTACCGTAATTCTAATGTTGACGCAACTCGTGAAGCTCGTGAGAAGATGTATCCAAACTTCGGTTTGAATAATCAAGACAGCACTCCGTCTAACTTTGGTGAAACAGATATGGCGGATGTTGATTTCGCGAATATTGATTTCGGAGACATGAGTCTTAACGATGATTTCAACCCTGATGATTTCCTTGACGATCAAGGTGGTCAGAGTGATTACAACGATGAGTTGTAAACATTAGTTGAAGATTGAAATTTAAGCTCAGCTAAGTGGATTGTTAATGCGATTCACTTAACTGAGCTTTTTGTTTTGATTTTGTTTTGATTTTGTTTTGATTTTGTTTTGATTTTGTTTTGATTTTAGTTAAATTTTGGGGAATAACCTTAAATTTTAGTTTGATTTTAGTTTGATTTAGAACGTTGATATTTTAGAGCTTTAGTAATATAACTTTGCACTTAGCACTTTAGCAACAGAACCATAGAACTATAGAACTATAGAACCATAGAACCATAGTACTAGCACGTTAGAGCTTTAGTAATAAAACTCTAGTATTGAGCGTGAGTGTGATCGTGCATCACGTCTTTATTTTCAGAAGCATGCGGAATATGCAATACTTTCATTCTTGCAATCGCTCTTCGCGCCAGAGCGTGAGCAGATCCTGCACCTTCGCCTTTAATTCCAAAAATCACGATTGCTGCCATAATCGCTGTAATAATAGCGCTAATTCTAAGAGTCCACTGTACTCCAAAAATGCTTGCAGCTACGTCTGCAGCATGCCCTGAGCCTGCATAAGCATGTTTCCAGGTCGTTAGTGCAGTCATTGTTACAACTAGCACAGGAGCGCCAATTGCGCCCCAAAGTTGGCGCATTGTATTAGTTACAGCAGATCCATCTCCAAGTTCTTCGTGCTGTAAGCAATTTAGCGACCATGTTGTTATAGGCATGAGCAAGAATCCCATGCCAATCTGCCTAGTGAATTGCCAAATAGAAATCCACCAAATCCATGTGTGCATATCTATAAGACTCATCATAACCGTGCCGAAAAGTAATATAAGAGATCCTGCCATTGCAACAGGTCTAACGCCGAGTCTGTCAAGCATACGACCTCCTGCGAATTGTGAAATTGCCATTCCGAATGCGCCCGGAAGTAATATAAGACCACTCATAGTTGCGCTAAATCCGCGATCGTCTTGGATATAAAGCGGTATAAGTACCATAATCGAGCTGAAAGCGAAGAATGTTAAGCAAGCACAAATAGTTCCGATTGTGAAGTATTTATTTTTCAATACACTTAAGCCAAGGAGGGGGAGTTCTCCATGTTTTTGTTCGAGTAATTGCCTTGTTACGAACCATATGATTCCGATTGATCCGATTATCATAGGAGCAAACGCCATTGGGTGAGTGATTCCGTATGCTTCAATATTTGTGAATCCAAACATAACTCCGCCAAACCCGATAATTGAAAGGCTTACTGAGAAGAAGTCTGCTTTAGCTGTTTTATCTTGTTCGCCGAAATTATGTAATAGGAATGTAGAAAGAATTATAGAAATGATACCTATGATTGTTAAGGAGAAGAATATTGAACGCCAACCGTTAAAATCTGTTTGTAAACCTCCGATAGTTGGTCCAATTGCAGGCGCAATACTCATTGCCATTCCAACGCTTCCCATTGCCATTCCTCTTCTAGTTAGTGGGAAAACGGAGAATACTGTGATTTGTAACACTGGCCACATAACGCCTGTTCCAACTGCTTCTAGAGTGCGTCCGATTAGCGCCATAATGAAGTCGTTGCTGAGCCAAGCGAATATAGATCCTATTGTGAATAAACACATAGATGTTATTACTATTTGTCTAGTTGAAAATCTTCTTGTTAAGAATGCTGTTAGTGGTACCATAATTGCCATAATCAGCTGGAAGATTGATGTAAGCCATTGTCCGGTTGTGACGTTTATGTTGAATTCTCGAACAATAGTCGGTAGTGCTGCTGTTAGCTGTAATTGAGCGAAGTTGCCTATAAACGTTATGAAAGTGAGTATTGCTAAAGAGATTAAAGCAGGACGAGTTAAGTGATTGTTGTTGTATGCTTCTTCACCTGTTAAAGCGTGGCTTAGTTTATTTTTATTATGCTTATTTCTAGTTGATTTTTTACTGTTAGGCGAAATGTTTGCAATAGAAATATTGCTAGATTTATTACTAGAAGATTCAGCATGGCTCGATTCAGCATGGCTCGATTCAGTATTGTGCAAAGATTTTTTATTTAGCCATGTTTTATTTAGCCATGATGATAACGTCACGTTTTAATCCTTTCATAAGATAGACAGTCTTTTAAAAGCCTTCTGTTTTACTTCTAAGAGAAGACTTATACCGAAGTATAAAAGCAAAGCGAAAACTTAAGCGAAAACTTTTTATATCAAAGACAAGTAAATACTTAAGTGAATCCGATTTAAGTGAATCCAACTCAAGTAGATTTTGCTTGAATCTAAATCTTACTTCAAGCTGAATCTTGCTCAAGTAAATTCTAACTCGCTAATCAGTAGTTGTGGTGTTTCATCCAATAGCTATAAGCGCCTTGAATTGAGCCGTATCTTCCATTGCAATAATTCCAGAACCATCTAAGCTGAGTTTGATAGTTGGTTGCCCAATCAGCGCCTGCTGAAGACATTTTCCTACCAGGAAGAGCTTGTGGTAAACCGTATGCTCCAGAAGGATTCATAGCATTAACGCGCCAGCCGGATTCATGCGTAATAATAAATACTGTAGCTGTAAAATCTGCTTCACTGTATCCATTTGAAATAAGCCAATTATGCGCCCATTCTTGCATTTCTCCTGCCGGAACAGTTGTGCCAATGCTAAATTCTTCTGCAGAATCCGCTCTAGCACCACCAGTTCCCACAAGTACTACTTTATCTGTTGGAGCTTTTTTAACGTAAGATGCAAAGATATTAGACGAAACAACTTTATTTCCAGCATGTCTAACTATTTTCGTTGTTTCCATAACACCGTTAGCGCCCTCTTGTTGTACTTTCTCAGTACCTTTTGGAAGGGAAGTGGTTTCCTTCTTAACAGTGTTAAATGCAATAGGCTCATCTGACGTTTCGAGTTTAGCGCCAGTTCGTTGAATGTTAATAACAGTGGATTCACTAACTTTTGTATCTAGTGAAGGAGTTACTACATCATGAGGTTCGAGAGTGATATCTCCGGCTTTTAACACGGAACGCACGTCAGTGAATTTAGTTCCTAAAACAGTGCGGTTATGCCCATTTATAACAACAGTAACGTATGAAGTGTTGCTGTTAAGCACATCACGAGTAGCTCCACGGGAAACAGTATTAAAGTCTTCTGTTGCTGAATAAGAAGTTACGGCAGTTGTATGGGAGGTTGTTGACTCGTAAAAATTTCGAGAAACAACGCAAAGTACCACTAGAGCTACTACGCTTGTGATTGCTGAAATCACCATAATCCATTGGCGAATACTAAGCGATGTAAGCGTGACTGTATGCTTGCGGTGACTTGCCATATCCCTCCCACTCTTGAATGAACTTTAGCTAGTTTTGTGATTAGTTTTCAATCAATAGCTGAAAATACAAACTGTTTATATTCTAATATCACGTAAAGAGAAGGGCAGTATTTCAAGGATTGATTGATTTTTATTTTAATCACTGTTTAATATTGTTAGTTTGCTGTTAGATTTGTTTTTGCTTTAACGTTTTTACTTTCCGTTATTTGTTTTTTACTTTTTGTTTAACGTTTTCGTTTACCTGTTTAACGTTTCTGCTTTTCGCTTTTTGCTTTCGTTTTCTCTTCTTTGTTGTTGCTTTTGCTGTTAGTTTTCGTTAGTGTTACCTGCATTAGCTGCGTTATCGTCATCTTCTGCGTTATTTTCGGCTTCTTCTTTCACAACGACTTTCTTAGCTTCGTTTACAACCATTTCCAAATCATTTTCGCTTATAGATCCTTTGTGATCCCATATTTCTAAGCGATTTTTTATGACTTTAATAGTCGGAATTGAACGGATCCCAGCTTCTTGAGCTATTTGTTGATTTTCGTCAATATCTATTTTAATAAAAGTTATTTCTGGATGATTATCACTAACCTTCTCGTAAATCGGTCCAAAAGCTCGGCATGGAGCGCACCACTTCGCCCAAAAATCCACGAAAACAATTTCGTTAGAGTTGATAATCGAATTAAAATCTTCTTGTTTTGCGTGTATAACTGCCATTTTTACTCCTTAATATTAGTTTGTATGAAATTTTGTTTGCAATTTTGTTTAATCTTCAAAATCGTATTAAGTTTTAGTTTTTCAACATTGAATCTAACTTAACACATTTTAATTCAATCAATAAAAGCAAGTATACACTATCTCTTATTCAATCATCTGTCTTCTTACGGCATTACTCTAGGAAACATGCTTGATATCCAATTTATTCGTGAACATGCCGACATTGTAAAGGAATCGCAGCGTAAACGTGGCGAGTCTGTTGAATTAGTCGATGAAGTATTGCGCGCCGATGATTTGCGCCGCACGTCATTAAAAGCGTTTGAAGAAGCTCGCTCGCAGCAGAAGGCGATTGGTAAAAAGGTTGCATCTGCAAATGAATCTGAAAAAGCTGCTCTTATTGCAGAAACTAAAGAATTAGCTCAGAAAGTAGCTGAATTTAAAGCCGAATCCGAAAAAGCTACTGCAGACTACACAACAGCTATGTGGAAGCTTTCAAACATTGTTGAAGATGAAGCTCCAGAAGGCGGAGAAGACGACTACGTTGTAGTTAAGAAGGTTGGTACACCTCGCGATTTTGCAGCTGAAGGTTTTGAGCCTAAAGATCATTTAACTCTTGGTACAGGCGTTGCAGGAATTGATATGCGCAGAGGTGTAAAAGTTGCAGGCTCTCGTTTCTACTTCTTGCGTGGTTCTGTTGCTCGTTTGCAAATCGCAATGCTTACAATGGCTGTAGATCAAGCTGAAGAGCATGGTTTTACTCTTGCGATTACGCCAACTCTTGTTCGTCCAGAAGTTATGCGCGGAACTGGTTTCTTAAATTCTCATGCAGATGAAATTTATCGCCTTCGTGAACCAGACGATCAGTATTTGGTAGGTACTTCTGAGGTTGCTTTGGCTGGCATGCATGAAGATGAAATCCTAGACTTAAGTAACGGTGCTTTGCGTTACTGTGGATGGTCTAGCTGCTATCGCCGTGAAGCTGGCGCTGCTGGTAAAGATACATCTGGAATTATTCGCGTGCATCAATTCGATAAAGTTGAAATGTTCGTATATTGCAAGCAGGAAGATTCTCGCGCTGAGCATCAAAAGCTACTTGGAATGGAACAAGAAATGCTTGCTAAAGTGGAAGTTCCTTACAGGATTATTGATACAGCTGCAGGAGATCTTGGTTCTTCTGCTGCTCGTAAGTTTGATTGCGAAGCATGGGTTCCAACTCAGGGACGCTACCGTGAGTTGACTTCTACGTCTAATTGCACTGAGTATCAAGCTCGCCGTTTGAATGTGCGTGAGCGCATGGAAGATGGTGGTACTCGACCAGTGAGCACTTTGAATGGTACTTTAGCTACTACGCGCTGGCTTGTGGCTATTCTTGAGAATCATCAACACGAAGATGGCTCGATTGATATTCCTAAAGCTATGCAGCCTTATATGGGTGGCAAAGAGGTGATTGAGCCAACTAAGTGGGAAGCGTGAGTGTAACGTTTCGCGCGTTGTGAGTGTTTGGAGTGTTTCATTCTAACGTTGCGAGTGTTTCGTTCCATGCATGATGATATGCTTTCCACTTGTGCGTTGTGAGCAGATTTATTTGTGCTCTATGCGCCAATGGATGGGTGTCCGAGCGGTCTAAGGAGACGGTCTTGAAAACCGTTGTAGGGAAACCTACCGCGAGTTCGAATCTCGCCTCATCCGCGAATAGGGTTTCTAGCAAATCGCTAGAAGCCCTTTTTTCATGCTGAAAACCCTTGAAATATCAACGTTTTTGGCTTGTTTTCAGTGTTCTTGGGTTTGTGAGGTGTGGGAATTACTTACCTCACAGGAGCTTCAACTTTTTACGCATTCTCAAATGTTGTTGCTTGTGGTAGTAAAAGTTAGATTTTAGCTTACTTTAGTTTTATAAAGAGTTTGGATTAGGTGTAACTTCTTCAGCACCGTTTCGCTTTTTATTGTTCGTTAAGTAATTTCCACACCTCACTAGTACATAATGAGCGTGAAATTACATTGTCAACAAACTATTATTTTGATTACAAATGGGGTGTTTAACGGGGCGCTTCGTAATGTGTTTAACTTGCGTTTAAGTGTGTATTTTGAGCATATTTGATGTGTAGTTTTTCTTGTAAATTCGTTATGTGTTAAGTGTTGTAGTTTTCCTACTTAAAAAATATATTTTTTGTATTTAAATACTTTAAAATTTGCATCAACACACTGTGTAAGTAAAAATATTTACAAAGTTTTTTCGTTTGCTTGAGTTTTTCCGGGGGGGGGGGTATAAAGGCTAAGGCATATGGATAGTTGCGTTGGGCGTGTGTCTTCAAATTTGTATTTTATAAGAATTTCGTCCTATAGCACAGGATTTTATAAAGAAAGGTGAGCTGATTATGTTGCCAGCAAAGTTCCGTGGATTCGCATCACGCTTGTGTCGTCTTGCGTTGCGCGCTTTTGCTTGGCACAAGATTAGTGATCGCGATGGCGCAGCTCGCACTTCCAGCACTCTTCATCGAGCAATACTAGCGCTTCTCGTTGCTGTAATCACTGTATTAACCATGCTCATCATTCCGCCTGCACAACATGCAATGGGTTGGGCAGATGGTAAAGCACCGATTCATGCTTGGTGGAATAGTTTTGGTACAGGCTTTGTGTCTGGTTCTGGCTTTGGAATAGGGGATGCTCCTAGTCAAATTGCTTCTAACGTTGAAGTTGTTCGCAATGTTTATGACTCTTCTACTGGTAGAAATAGAACTCAGATTAAATGGGAAGTGTTCTTCAATACTTACTCTCAAATGTACGAGAGCATTGTAACAGGTGAACCTTATAGCGGTAGGAAAGAAGATAAAGCGTTTGGTGGTAAAAGACCTCTTCTTATGGCTTGGCTTCCAAAAGGGATTGATAGAAAAAGTATAAGGATTAGTAGAAGGAAGTCTGGTAATAGAGCTGGTTACCGTAACTATGGCTGCTGGCCTGAAACAGACAGCTGGTATAAAGCGTTTCCAAAAGATAAACAGTTTGATAAAACTGATAACGGTCGTGGATGTAGAGCAATTCAGTATCAAGAGCCTATTGTTACAATTAATAAAACATTAGATGAGTTTGTTGACAGTAGTTCTAGATGGGCTCATTCGTTCGATGGTAATTTGTATGAAGGTAAAGCTGGTAAAGAGGGTGCTGGTAAAGATCAACAGCTATTTAACTCTTATTGGGATAATGCTTTAGGTACTTCCAGACTTACATCGTATTGCGATTCGAACGACAAGCATGACATGTGCGAAATTAGAAACTGGAAGAATGATTTCTCTACGGTTCTTGCTGACTGGGAAGTTTCAGGTAATACGGCTTTTCAGTGGAATATCACTGCGTTTGTTGATGAAAGTATGGAAAATCGCTCAGATTTAGTATTGAAGAATCTTCCGTTCTCAGCTGGATGGAACTCCGGTAAAGGTACATATTCCGAAAGCGATTTTGGAGATTTAGAAACGAAGAAAAATGGTGCTGTAGAAGTTAGAAGTAAGTGGACTTTTATTGGACCTTTCGATAGTGATGGCGATGGTATTCCAGATTCTATGGAAGGCTATGACCATAAGAATCCTGACGCTTTGCCTGATTTTAGTAATAGTGATCAGCCGCATACTGTTTTGAATAATATTACTGATCCAAATGGTAAGACTGAAATAAAATATCCTCAATATTCGTCTAGCATGATGAATGATTATGTAAAGAAGTTAAATAATCAGAATTTAAGCTCGGACACTACTTATGGTGGCGTAGAGAATGTGCCTGTTACTACGTATGGTACGCCTGTAACAATTAAGCCGTACGTTAATACTGGTTCTTGGCAGGGATGGGATTTAGGCGAATGGGACGGTCAATATTCTCTACAAAACCATTATGGCGGTCACTATGTTGCAGGAAAAGATACGGATACTACTACTAATATTCCATCAGATTTTCCTAACGGCTCTAGTATGAAGTACGAGCTTACTTCTATTCCACAAGGTGTTAAGCAATCTAGTAGTTGTAGTACTGGTAAGAATAATTCTTACAAAGGTTGCGTGAGCATAGATAGTAAAACTGGTTATATCACTTATAATCCAGGAAAGTTGGATCGTAACTCTGATGGTATTACTTTTAAGGTGAAGATTACGCACCCAACTCCTAGCACTTACCAATACAACTGTAAGTATAAGACACCGATGGTTCAGGAAAATGTTCCTATAAAAATCAAGGTTGTTTCTAATGCCATGTTGTACAACCCGCAGTACAAGGAAACTACTGTTGACTACAATAAATCTACGAATAAGTTTAATTCTACTACCAGCGAAGAGCCTAAAAGCGTACGAGCTAACAAAAAGCCGTGGGTTAGGGTAGGTAGTCTGCCTAACGGTTCTACTTTTAAGCTAGAGCAGTACACTAAATACAGTCTTCCAGTGCTTGATTGGTCTAAGATTGATCAAAATAATTCAGGAAACGGCAAGGTGACGTTTACTCCGTCTAATGCTGAAGCTGGTGCAAACACTAAGACTCCTGTTGTTGTAACGTACCCGGATGGTTCTACGTCTAAAGATAATGACTCTGGTAATAGTGGTAATCCTGTGTACGCTCCTGTTACAGTGGGTGATTTGCCGATTTCAGGTAGTGACTTGAATCTTGGTTTATACAATGGCAAGAAAATAGATAATAACGCGTTTGGCGGTTTTTCCTTTGGACATAAAAGTAATCCGCACGAGATTGATAAGGGCAAGAAAATAGGTGCGAAAGATAAAGATAACCCTAGCCCTAATAATGGTATTGTATTCGATTCTTGGGCGAACCATGGTAAAGGTCCTATTACTTTCCGCGTGATATGCCATAGGACGGATGTTGATAATTCTCCGTTCTCGTTGCTTAAGCCTGCAGAGGGTGGCGCGAAAGCTAGCGGCGAGATTAACGGCTTGCATTTTGAGGATTTCCGCCAGTGGATTCGAGATAACGACAGTAGTTGCAAAGGTAAGGATTGCAGTAACCCTAACAAATTCCTTCATTCTAGCGAATACAACAGAGACACTATGGAGCGTTCGCGCGCGCTGATTGGTGGCACGCCTAAGGAAGGCGGATCGTATGAGTGTAAAGTGTTCGCTTTCCACCAAAAGCCTGGTGATAAAGACAGTAAAGATTATAGTGCATCGCTTACAGCATTTGAAAATGCGTCATCAGGTGGTTCTATTGCGCTTCAATCACTTTTTACTAACTATGAGACTGCTAAAAAAGACGCAAAAGGCTCAGAGTGGGTTGCTGGCAGCTTCTACTTTAAAATCAAGCTTAAAGACAACCAAAAGTACAACCCGACTTATGTAAAGATGCCAACAATTCAGGCTGGTAAGTCAATTAAGGATGGTAGGTATAGCAGTCCAACAAAAGACAATATCAGCACTGATCAGCCAAAGAGCACTAAAGATGGAAATGGTGTTGTTCTGCCAGCTGATCAAGCTAGCATTCTTGTTGGTGATCTTCCTGATGGCACGTGGTTTGAGATTAAGCGCTTTGTTAAGGCTGGCGATGTTAGTAACTCGAAGGCAATCAGTTTACCTTGGGCTAACTTTGAAGACGGCGAAGATAACGTTACGCGCGATGAAAAAGGCAAGCCTGTTATAGATAAGAAGAGTGGCAAAGTAGTTACTTTAGATCAGTCTAGTCGCGAATACGGTTCTGTAACTTTCCACCCAGATAAGTGGCAGTCTGCTGGTCAGTATTGGGCTGAAGTTAGAGTTCACTACCCAGACGGCTCTGTATCAGACGGCGAAGGCTCCGTGAACAAGGATCACCCTGTGTATGCGAAGGTGAATGTTACTGCTAAGCCTGGCAATAATACATTTGGTCTTAATTTGTTTAGGTATACAACGGATTCTCAATACAGAACTATCAGCGTTGAAAATGGCATAAACCTTCATCCAGGAGATTTACTTTCTGGCAACGATCGCCCTATGTTTGATTCTTACTTAACAAACGCGATTGGCAATCTTCACCAGCATATGATTTGCTCAAAGCAAAGCAAGGATGGTAAGAAGCAAACCGAGTACACGTATGGCATGCTTCCTGGTCATGTTAATAATGAGAAGTCGCAGAATGAGAACGAAAAAGACGGTTTGCGTCTTTTAGAACCACAGACGATTTGGAAGCATTCATCGCTTAAGAATCAGCTTGAGTGCAATGCAAATAACAAAAATTGCAAGTCTGATACTTACTTATATGATGACTGGGTTGATAGTGATAAAAGCTTTAACACTTTTGAGCGCACGCATGGATCTTTTGGCGGTGTAGCTCAGAAGACTGGCGACTATGTGTGCAAAGTCTACGTTATAAAAGGCGATGCTGAGTCTAATAAGTTTGAGAGTGCTGTTAAGGCTAATATCGAGAAGAATAATAAGGCTAAGAAAGACGTTGACCCAGTTGACGGAGTGCTGAACGCTAGAGGTAATCCATATGGCACAGAAGGTGTGGGGTATAAAACTGGCGCATTCTCTGTGCATATTCATAAAGACAATCAGCTGTATAATCCGACTTACACGAAGATTCCAGAAATTCAGGCTGGTAGTACTTTTGACAAGAATCTTAAGAAAGGCAACAAGGCAGCTATAAGCTCTGACGCTCCGCAAAGCAAGAAGAAGGTTACCGAGGGTAACACCGAGGTTAATGCTAACGGTGTTCCAAAAGAAGATTTGGTGAACGTTAAGGAAGGCGCTTTGCCTGCTGGCACTTGGTACGAGATTAAGCGCTTTGTTAAAGCTAGCGATATTACAAATTCGAAAGCAAGCAGTTTGCCTTGGGCTAACTTTGAAGACGGCGAAGATAACAAAGCTGACGGTAAGCAGGAAGCAAAAGATAGTAACGCTACTGGCAAAGGCTCCGTCACCTTCCGCCCAGATAAGTGGCAGTCTGCTGACGAGTATTGGGCTGAGATTAGGGTTCACTACCCGGACGGATCTGTTTCTGACGGTGATGACTCTATTAACAAAGATCACCCTATCTACGCAAAGGTGAAGGTTACCAGACCAGCTGTTGGCAGTGGCGATTTGCATCTTAACGTTTACAAGCAGTATGAAAATGGCAAGTTTACTGGGGATGTAGACAACGTGAATGGCATTACTGTTATGAAAGGCGTTGGCTTGCTGAAGGATATGGGCATTGACTCGTGGTCCACAGCCAAGCCTGAAGGCATTACGCTTAGAGCTTTGTGTAGAGATGACAGTGATGAAGCTAGAAAGAGTACAACTCATACCTGGAGTGAGGATCTCGATAATCTGTTCTTCAAGCTTAATTGGCAGCAAGCGTGGAAATATCCAACTTTTGCTCGTCAGGAAGCTTGCCGTAAGGGTAGCAATAATGGTGATGGCTGCAATGCTACAGATGAGCATTTCCTGTTCGATAGCACTGGCGGAACTATGGAGCGTGCGCGCGGAACTATAACTAGTAGCAAAGCTCCTACGAAGTCTGGCAAATACTATTGCGTTGTGCTTGCGATGAAGCTTACGGATTTGGGTAAGTATAAGAAAGCTATTAAGAACAGCAAGATTAGCGTTACTGATAATAACTTTGCTAAGGCTATGGGCTTTACAGATACTGAGGGCATTGACTACGCTGCAAAGTTCTTCCCAGTGCACGTGGTGGAGCAGTTTAAGCTGCCAAAGACCGGCGGCGAGGGGATTAGCATGGCGTGGATTGTGCTGGCGATGATTGGCATGTGCGTTATGTGCGGCGCGTTCTTCGTTGATCAGACGAAGTGGGGTCACGCAATGCTTGCTGGCTGGCTTGCTTGCATGATGTGCGGTTTGCGCTCTGCTACGCAAAATAGCAACAGTAAAATTTCCAAAATTTGGCGCGGTTTAGTCAAAAAAGTAAAGATTAAGCGATTTGACGATTATTGCGCGCATCTAAAAGATTTTGTCTGCAAAGCTACCAAATGGTGTTTCAACGTAATGTTGCGCATCGGAAGGTGGATTACCGAAAGGTGGCGATGCTGATGAAAAATTTTCTGCAGCTTAAAAACTGCAGTAGCTTCGCCGCTCAATAACGGCTTTGATTGTTCACGCACATATTGCAATGCAATTTGTGGGAACGTAAAAAACAAAACTTAAAACGAGAAAATAACATATCTTCCTAAACCATGCACGAAAGTGCGCTGAAATAAAGGAGAAGAAAGTGAATAAATTCACTAAACAATGCGTGGCTGCATTCGCCTCGCTCGCAATGGCTGGTACGCTGTGCGTTGCCGGCGCTGTTGCTGTAAACAGCTCTGCTTGGGCTGTGGAAAATCAAACTGCTGCTAAGGCTCCATGGGATGATACAGCCAAGACTGGTACTATCACCATTCACAAGCAGGATGATACTACTAAAGAAGGTATTGGTGGTGCTACTTTCACAGCTGAGAAAGTTAAAACAATTGATGGTAAAGCTGTTGATTTAACTACTCGAGATGGCTGGGATAAGCTTGCAACATTAGTAGATAGGCTTAATAAGAGCGCTACTACTGAAGATAATAAAATTGCATATGACACAGCACAGCCTAAACAAACAGCATCCGAAGATGGTAATGGTATTAAAAAAGGTGACGCCAAGTTCACTGGTCTTTCCATTGGTATCTATCGCATTAAGGAAACGACTCCACCTACTGGCTATACCTCTGATGTTGTTCCATTCTTTATGACTGTTCCAGAAATTACTCGTGATAATAAATCTACCAACAACACGTACACTTACGATGTTCAAGTAACTCCTAAGAACCACGATGTAAGAAATGCTATTACTAAGACAGCTGATACTAAGAATATGGTTGGTGTTGGTGATGTTTTGCCATACACTATTGATGCTACGCCAAACAAGACTAAGGCAACCAACCTTAAGAATGGTAAGGCTACTGATCTTACAGCTGATGATCTTAAGCAATATGCAATCTTCGATGATGCGTTGAAAGACGCATATAGCAATGCTACTAAAGATGTTGATGTTGAAGTTAAGGTTGATGGCGTACAAAATGCTCTTACCAAGGGTACTGATGCAAATGATACAACCAACGATTACTATGTGACTGCTGCTGAAACTCCTAACGACAATACTCGTACTCGTATTTCTGTTGTGTTCCTTAAAAAGGGTCTTGAAAAGATTGTTGCTAAGTTGAATGCGGTTAATGGTAATAATCAGCCAAAGGTTCACGTAACCTTTAAGTTCAAGATTGCTGCAACTGTTCCTACTGGTAGCGATCACAAGCTTATGAACAAGTATGGCTTCATTCCTGGTGGTAATGATGGCGAAAATCATGATCCTGTCGTGCCTACTACTCATACCGATACCGAGTTCCGTAAGTTCCACATCTTCAAGTATGACGGCAAGAAAGGCGAAACTGCTGAGGGAACAAAGCTTAAGGATGCAAAGTTCAAGGTGTTTGCTGGAGCTACTGGTGATAATACTGCTGATGCTGCGGCTTTGAAAGTAGCACAGAAGTGTGCTGATGATCCTACTGCGGCGAACGCATGCGATGCAGCTCTTAAAGGTTTTGAGGATTCTACAAAGACATATAATAAGACCGACGAAAACGGTGTAACTGAGGATTACACTGCTAAGGTTGGTCAGAAGTTCTATGTTGTTGAGACTCAAGCTCCTGCAAACTATGCTCGTTCTACCAAGGTTTATGAAGTAACTTTGACAACTGCTAAGAATAATGAGGGTGCACAGGTTGTTAAGATTGCTAACGTTCCAGTTAAAGACAACGGTGAGAACTGGTTCAAGCTTCCAAAGACCGGTGCTGCAGGCGTTGCAATCTTCGCATTGGCTGGTATGTGCTTAGTGGCTGCTGGCATCTTCGTTTTCATGTGCAATCGCAAGAAGGAAGAGCAAGAAGCCTGATTGCATAGTTTGCAATCATTCCAAAATAATAGTTTCTTAGTGCCATTTAAGCGATTGTTGCTATGGCACTAAGAGAAACTATTGTTTTGCAATATAAAGCTCAACAGATTTAATTGCGTTGCTGTGCATAGCGTTTCGCACACAATTTGCGTTATGTACATCCCTCTTTTTCGCGATTAAGTCTGTTGTCTAAGTGGAGTCGGGAGGAATACTCTCGACTCCATGTTATCTATTTATATCAGTAAATTCGTGTAAAAGTTACGTTTAGTTTAAGATTTTTGCGCACTATTTGAACTTTTTAAATAAGTTGCTTTCGCTTGAGTTGTATTTAATTGCGATTTAAATCATTAGAGTCAGTTTTAAATATTCACATAAAAATTATTAGTATTTTGAATTGAGGATTGGGGGAGTATGAAGTTAAATGACTTTGCCATGCGATTTTCACTTCCAATTTTTAAAAAGCTATTATTTAAATCAAATAAAATCAATCGCAAAAATAATTCAAATCAAAAATCCAAGCTACGCAAAATACTTGAGCCAATTGCATTCGTTTTAGCTGGACTTTTATGTTTCAGTTATCCGCTGTGTTCTACTCTTTGGAACAATAGAGTTACAAAGGAAATTTCCACAGCATACGACAAATTCAATCACAATCAGGCTGGTGATGTTAGAAGAGCGCATATAAGAGCTGCGAAACTTTATAATAAAAATCGTAAAAACATGCTCACTCAAGACCCTTATGGTGGCGATGGTCGGCAAGACCTAACTAATAAGCCTGAATATAAAGAATATCTTAAAGTTCTTGACGAGCCGATGGGAATTATGGGAATCGTAAAAATTCCTAAGATTGGCGTGAAATTGCCAATTTATCACGGCACGACTCAGCAAACTCTTGCTCATGGTGCAGGTCATTTGTTTGGCACTGATTTACCTGTTGGCGGAAAGAATAGGCATACTGTTATAACAGCTCACACAGGTTTAGCGGATTCAACTATGTTTGATGGGCTTGTTGATTTAAAAAAGGGTGACTATTTTTATTTGGACGTGCAAGGTGAAACATTGCGATACAAAGTGTTTCGCATTAGCGTTGTAGATCCGCACGATATAAGTTTGCTTCAACGCGAGAGAGGGCGTGATTTAGCGACTTTGCTTACTTGTACTCCGTATGGCGTTAATTCGCATAGGCTTTTAGTTACAGGGTATCGCGTGTTGCCAGATCCTGTGAAAGTGCCGATGGATCACGTTCAATGGCCTCTTTGGATGACGCTTTTCTTGTTTGCTATGATTCTTTCTTGCGCTGTGCTTTCAATTATGATTATTGCAGCGATTTCAAAGAAACGTAAAAATAAGGAAGTTTGCGGTAAGCATATTAAGGATGCAAGAAGAAAATAAGCGTTATTTTTTAGATGTAGTTTCGCTCTTGCGAGCTAATAGAGTTCAAGAAGAATTGCGTGCGTTCGCGATGTGAGCTGTCGCTTACAAAGTCTTCTGGGCAGTATTTAGCTACGCTGTTAAACATTTTTTCGTATTCGCTAACTGTTAATTTCACGCGCGAATTAAGCATTTCAATATGTTCGCTTGCAAATAGAGCTTGCTTAAATCCTTGCATAAGAGTTCCTGTGAAGAATTCGCCAATCGCGCCTGAGCCGTAGGAGAATAATCCGATTTTGTCGCCTTCTTTAAGTGAGCTGAATTTTTGATTCTCGCATGACGAGTTTGTTTGAATTGTGCTTGTTTGAATTTCGTTTGTTTGAATTGAAGTTGCTGCTGGATTTGCTGCTCCCGGATTGACTACTTCTGGATTGGCTATTTCTGTATTTCCGTCTAATTCTAGAAGCGATAACAATCCTAGGTACAAAGAGCCTGTGTAAATGTTTCCTATTCTCCTGCTGTATTTTGTGCTAGTTTCATACTTTTCAAGTAATCGAACTCGTGAAGTTTCAGAAAGATTTTCGCTAGAATCCATAGCTGCTCTCAAAGCTTTCAACCCCATTTTTGTATAGGGCAAATGGAAGCAAAGCGCGGCAAAATCGTTTAAATCGCAAGAGTTTTGTTCTGAATATTTTTGCCATACATCTAAGAAAAATTCAATATATTTTTCACTAGAGAATTTTCCTCGCGCTAAAGCAGTATCTTGATAAACTGGTCTCCAAAAGTCTTGTATATCGCATGATTTCACCACACTATCATCGTTAATTTTGAGCACGTGAGGATTCGCGCTTATTAGCATTGCAACTGCTCCAGCACCTTGAGTAACTTCTCCAGGAGTGTTAAGCCCGTATCTAGCAATATCTGCAGCTATAACAAGAACTTGCGAGTCTTTGTGAACGCGAACGTAATCGCATGCTGTCATAAGTGCTGCAGTTCCGCCGTAGCATGCTTCTTTTATTTCAATGCAGCGTGCGCATGAGTTAAGTTTTAGAAGATTGTGAATGTATAACGCGCTGGATTTGCTTGCATCTACGCCGCTTTCTGTTCCAACGATTAACATTTTCAGTTTATCTTTTTTAACATATTTTAAAAGTGGCAGCGCTGCTTGAGCGCCAAGAGTTACTATGTCTTGATTGTTTGGAGGAACAGATTGTTCGCTTTGCCCAATGCCAATAGTGAATTTGTTTGGATCTATTTCGCGAGCTTTAGCTAAATCTGTTAAATCAACGTAATAGTGCGGTGTTGTAAAGCTGATTCTGTCAATTCCAACGGGATTGCTTTCAACGCTTGTGTTTTCATTATCTTTAAAAAGTTGTTTAGCGTGGTTGCTCTCAATGTTTTTAAGAGAAAAAGTCATTTTTTACTCTTTTCTTCTTTAAGAATTTCGTAAATCTTCAAGAAGCATTTTTGCAATTTTAATATTTCTATTTTTATCGCTCATGCTTGCAAGCTTATTCGTTATTTCTTCAATCTCTTGCATTTTCGCTCCTGCTGCTATTGCTATATTAGCTGATTGCAAGCGCATATGACCTTCTTGAATTCCAGGACCTGCAAGAGCGCATAATGCTGCTAGATTTTGAACTAGTCCAAGAGCTGCTAAAACGTTTCGATACTCGTTACAAGTAGAGTATTTTCCAACGTGTATTGCTATTTGCGCTAATGGCAATGAGCTTATAGATCCGCCAACTATTCCTATTTGAAGTGGGATTTGGATTCGTCCGTAAAGTATTTTATCTTCGAGGCACCATGTTGAAAGAGGCATGTATCTTTTTGAGCGCGCAGCCCACGCATGAGCAGCTGCTTCTAGCGCTCGCGTATCATTTCCTGACGCGAGTGCAGCACCAACTATTCCGTTGAGTATTCCTTTGTTATGCGTTGCTGCGCGCTCGGGGTCAGCGGCGGCATATGCGCTTAATGCCGCGATGCGCCGCGCGAGTCGCGCACCTTCCTCTGCTCTTTGACTTTCAGGCAATTTTGTTGAAGCTAAGGCAATTGTAGGAAGGTGCACTTCTGCTGTAGTTGCTTGTTTGCTTGTGTTCGTGAGTATTGCTGTTAGCGCTCGCGCGCCGAGCCAGCTTTCCAGCTGGGCTTTTACTGCTTCGCCAATAGTGTTTACGATGTTTGCGCCCATTGCATCGCAAGTGTCTACGTCAATCGACAGTTTGGCGAAGTTCGTAAAAGCTTCAACGCGGCATTCTCGCGCGCCGCCGCCTCTTTGCACAATCGATGGGTGAGCATCCTTTGCAATATTTAATATTTTTGTTTTTTCAGTTTCAATAATGTTTTTTAATTTCTGAGCGATTTTTCCGTTTAAGTCTTCGAAAATTATTTGTACTGTTGTTAAATATTTTTCAGATGATGCTATAACGCCATGTTCTTCGCTCATCGATGCGATTCTAGCTCCGTTACATGCTGCTGCAATCACAGACGGTTCTTCTGTAGCTAGAAGTACATTGTGTGTTTTGCTGTTTACAATCAATCCTCTGACTACGCCAACTGGGAGAGTGTATTTTCCGATTTGATGTTCAATCATGTGGTTTGCAACATCTGCAGGTATGTTAGTTTCAGAGCTTTCAGCTAATTGTTTTAGTAAAAGTTGTGATTCTTCTTCGTTTAGAAAACCTTCTGATTGCAACGTTTTTATGCGATTTTCTACGCTTAATTCACGGAAAGCAGTCATTGAAATCTTTTCCTTGTTTTTACTTTTACTATTTTTTTTTAACTTTATTCTTTCGCCGAATTTTTTTAAATTTTCCGCTTAATCAGACAAGCTTATTCAGCAATCTTAATCTGCCATCTTAATCTGCATCGCGACTCCAATTCCGCCGCCAACACATAATGCTGCAACTCCATTTTTTTGTTTACGCTCACGCAAAGCATATATAAGCGTTGTTAAAATTCTTGCTCCACTTGCTCCTAACGGGTGTCCGAGAGCGATAGCTCCTCCGTGCACATTTAACTTTTCTTCGTCAATATGCAATTGTTCGGAAACTGCAATACTTTGAGCTGCGAAAGCTTCGTTTATTTCAAACAAATCAATATCTTTAACGCTAAATCCTGTAGAATTTAGCATTCGTTCCATAACGTGTTTTGGAGCATAGCCCATTAAATCAGGGTCAATTCCACCTTCAGCAAATCCCACAATTTCAGCAAGATACTCAATTTTGTGTTCAATCGCGTAATCTTTACTCATAAGAACTAAAGCTGCAGCTCCATCGTTAATTCCACTCGCGTTTCCAGCAGTTACAGTTGATTCGTGTGAGCAAGCTAATTCATTTGAAGTATTAAAAAGCGTGTGAAGTTTAGATAATTGTTCAAGGCAAGTATCTTCTCTAGGGTGTTCATCTTTAGATACAACGCTTCCGTCTTCAAGAGTTACAGGCGCAATTTCTAAGTCAAAATCACCATTTTTTTGTGCTGCTACAGCTTTGCGATGAGAATTTAGTGCAAAAAGATCTTGAGCTTCTCTTGTTATTCCAAATCGTGCTGCAACGTTTTCTGCTGTTGTGCCCATTGCGTTGCCAGTGAAAGCATCGTTTAAGCCATCTCTTTTTAAGCCGTCAACAAGAGTGAAATCACCGTATTTGTGTCCGCTAAAACGCATGTTAGTTGCGTAAAAAGGAACGTTGCTCATGCTTTCTGTGCCGCCTGCAACTACAACTTTCGCATCTTTCATTACTATTGCAGATTGTGCTAAACGTATTGCTTTTAAGCCAGATCCGCATACTTCGTTTATTGTCATTGCACAGCTAGATGTATCTAATCCTGAGCGCAACGCAATTTGTCTAGCTATGTTTTGACCGCTTCCAGCTTGTAACACGTTTCCGAAAATAGCTTGGTCAACATCTTTAGCGTCAATTGATGCGCGCTTGATTGCTTCTTTTGCTGCAATCGCTCCTAAGTCAACTGAGGATAGCGAAGATAAACTTCCGCCGAACTTTCCGATAGGTGTGCGTGCTGCGCTTGCAATCACAACTTCAGACATATGTTTAGCCACCTACTCAATTGTTTATGCGTATATTTACTAACCAGAGTACTTTACCGTATTTTTATGCAAAAGTGAGATTTGCGCAAAATTCTTCTCGTTTCTTTCACATTTTTATATAGATATTTTTCAGGTATATTTCATGCACATATTTTAGATATCATTTTTAGGTAGCTATTTCATTTGCATATTTTATGTATCTATTTCAATGCAGTTTTCATATGCTTTAGAATAATCTATATTTTTAAAAATACTTTCACACACTACTTACGGAAAGCACTACTTACGGAAAGCACTACTTACGGAAAGAAATAGAGCCATCTGTTGGATTCATTTCCTCAACAATAGCTAGAGAATCTAAATCGTATCCAGCGTCCCTTAACGCATCTCCGCCACCCTGGAAACCTTTTTCAATCGCAATTCCAATTCCAGCAACCGTAGCTCCAGCATGATTACAAATATCAATCAAACCTTGTAAAGCTTTACCATTAGCCAAAAAATCATCAATAATCAATACTCGATCTTCTTGACTTAAATATTTGCGAGAGACAATCACAGGAAACTCGCGTTGTTTAGTAAAAGAAAAAACAGTAGATACGTATTGATCTCCATCAAGATTTATAGATTGCGCTTTCTTAGCGAAAACTACAGGAATATTGCCAAAATGCCTTGCAGCTACGCACGCAATTCCAATTCCAGAAGACTCAATTGTAAGAATCTTAGTTATATTTGAATTTTTAAAATGCTCAGCCCATTCTTTGCCCATTTTGTCAAATAATTCAACATCGCATTGGTGATTAAGAAAAGCATCAACTTTCAAGACGTTTCCAGGTTTCACGATGCCGTTTTTGCGGATGCGTTCTTCCAGTTCTTGCACGATTGCTTTCCTTTCATAACAGTTTTCTTACGTTTTTAGTTTTTAATTTTGCAAACTTTAAATCTTTTTGCTAGTTGTGTGTGTGCATGAAATATTTGTATAAACACGCAATGTAATATAGTAAAACTCAAGCATACCCCTGACTGTAATACAAATACGTATAGAAGCTTGTAAATTATGCTATTTTACTTGATTTTATTTGATCTTACTTGATTTTAGTATTATTTTCTTTCGCGATTTAATGACTGTTTTCTGCTTTTAATTATTATTTATTATTATCTTCATATTTTTTAAAAAAACTAAAAACACTAAAAGCTATTTTTAATTCAAATTCGATATTAAGTGACCTTAGTATGTGGTAAACCTGAGTGAATGAGTTTAAGCATGTACGTTACTGATTTGTTTGGCGATCCAGTTGAAAATGATGATGATAAAAATGATAAAAATCATGTTTCAAAGTCATCTTCTAAATTGTCTCTCGAGTCTAATCTGAAAGCAGATAAGACTAAATCGCATATAAAAACTCCGAACACGCAGAATCGTATGTTGAGTGCGCAAAATCAGTCTACTAGCTATGGCGATCAGGATGCTATCTATCGAAATCAAATGTCTAGCTACCAGAGCAATCAAGACGCTGACGATTATGTCACTACTGACACTCCTAACACTCATGCCACTCATAAGTATCGTCAAAATGATTTTCAACAAATCGAAATTGATCCGCATAAACTCATAGATGGTCTTAACGAACAACAATCTAAAGCAGTGCAATACAAAGGTTCTGCATTATTGATTGGTGCAGGTGCAGGTTCTGGCAAAACGCGCGTGCTAACTCGAAGAATCGCTTGGATTTTAAGCCAATTTCACGAGTGGCCAAGTCATATTCTTGCAATCACGTTTACAAATAAAGCAGCTCAAGAAATGCGCGAACGCTTAGCTACGCTTATAGGGAATGAAGCTCTTAATATGTGGGTTTCTACATTCCATTCAGCTTGCGTAAAAATATTGAGAAGAGATGGAGGAATGATTGGTCTTAAACCAGGATTTTCTATCTATGACTCTTCAGATAGCGAGCGTTTGATTAAGCAAATCGAAACTGATCTAAATATTGATATTAAACGATTTACTCCAAAAGTTTTACGAGGAAAAATATCTGATTTCAAAAATAGTTTGATAACTTGGCAAGATCAATTGGAAGCTTACGCTCCAGATTATCACGTAGGAGTAGGCGGACAGAAGATTTCTAAAGTAGGTCAAAGTGAGTCTTTATACGCAACTGTTTACGCAGAGTATCAATATAGGCTTTCTATTGCAAATGCTGTTGATTTTGATGATTTGATTATGCGAACTGTGGAACTTATGAGAAAAGTTCCGCAAGTTGCACAAAAATATCGTAGAAAATTCAGATACATTCTAGTTGACGAGTATCAGGATACGAATCACGCTCAATACGTGCTTATTCGCGAACTATCGGGAGTAGATGCGCAAGTTAAAGGATCTGCAGGGTCTGCAGGATCTGCTTCAGCTCAAGTTTCAGAATCTTCAGGATCTTCAGAATCTACACAGAACGTTTCTAAGACTGTTTCACAGCATGTTTTATCACCTGCATCAATTACTGTTGTAGGTGATTCAGATCAGTCTATCTACGCTTTTAGAGGTGCGGATATACGAAACATACAGGATTTCGAAGAAGATTTCCCAGACGCTAAAACAATTATGCTTGAGCAAAATTATCGTTCTACTCAAACGATTCTTGACGCAGCAAACGCCGTTATATCTCATAATCAAGAGCGCAAGCCTAAAAAATTATGGACAGCATTAGGCAAAGGCGATCCAATAATTGGCTACGGTGCTCAAAACTCTTCTCAAGAAGGATTATGGATTGCTGAAGAAATATCCAGACTTAAAACTAAAGAAAATATTCCATACTCAAATATAGCTATTATGTACAGAGCTAATGCTCAATCGCGTGCTCTTGAAGATGCTTTAATTAAATCTGGATTACCATATCAATTAGTTGGCGGAACGAAATTCTACGAACGCAAAGAAGTTAAAGATACTCTCGCTTATATGCAAAGTATTGTGAACCCAGACGACGATATAAATATGCGTAGAATCTTTAACGTACCTAAAAGAGGTCTTGGGAATCGCGCCGAATCGCTTTTACTTTCTTATGCTAAAGCTCAAGGAATTAGTTTTTGGAATTCGATTGAACAATGTGAAAATATATCTGGAATGCCAACGCGTAGTATTACTCAAATCAAAGCATTTCACACTCTTATGTGTGAGCTTACGCAAATGGCTATAAAAAATGATTCAAGACCTTCCATAATAGTTAAAAATATACTCGATTCAACAGGTCTTTTAGATGAGTTGAAACGTTCAGAAGATGAACAAGATTTAAATCGCGTTGAAAACTTATCACAATTGCAATCAGTTGCATCTGAATATGAGCAGAATGCAGATGAAGTGACTCTTGCTGGATTCCTTGAGCAAACAGCTCTTGTTGCAGATTCCGATCAACTTCCTACAAGTAGTGAAGATACGGGAAAAATTACGCTTATGACTTTGCATACTGCAAAAGGTTTGGAATATCCTGTTGTTTTTCTAACAGGTATGGAGCAAGGAACTTTCCCTCATTCTCGTTCAATGGATAATGAATCTGAGCTTTCTGAAGAAAGACGATTAGCTTATGTTGGAATTACTCGCGCGAAGCAAAGATTGTATTTGACTTACGCATCTGTGCGCTCGCAATGGGGAGATGCGATGGATATGATTCCTAGCCAATTCCTTGATGAAATTCCTGAAGATTTGATTCATTGGAATTCTAAAAAGCCGTCTTATGATTATGACTCAGATGATGATTTTGATGATGAAGTTGATGATTTCGATGATGATTTCGACTATGACGATGATTTTATAGATGATTTTGACGATTCTTACGCTTCTCGTACTTCGTTTGGATCTCGCGCGCATAAGTCTAGCTCGAGTTTGAAATCTGCTAAAACGCGTAAGAAATCTTCGTCTTATGGGAATAGTTCGCGCACGTCTTATGGATCGTCTTATGGATCTTCGTATTCAAGTAGTTCGCGTTCGTCTTCGTATGGTTCTTCTTCGCGCTCATCTTATGGTTCGTCTTATGGAAGTAGTTCTTCTTATTCAAGTGGTTCGTCTTATGGATCTTCTTATGGATCGTCAAAAGCGCGTTTCAAATCTAGTTCTGTAACTACTCGTAAATCTTCTATTACTTCTTCTCGCTCGTCTTCTAGTTCTGCTTCGCGCGATAATCAAGTAAATCGCGATAATCAGTTAAATATAGAAGATTTTCACGTTGGAGATAAAATTACGCATGACCAATATGGATTGGGAACTATAGTTGCAACGCAAGATAAAGGCAGAAATTCGATTATTACAGTTGATTTTGGCTCTGATGGCGTAAAGCGTTTAATGTTGAGAGTAGCTCCTATTGAGAAGTTATGAAGTTTTGAAGTTGTGAAGTTTTGAAGTTGAAAAGTTTTATCTAATGTATGAAACAGTAAATTTAAGAAGCTTTATACTTGAAAATTTGAGAGTTTTTCGTTTGTAAAATGAAATTTTTCGCAAATGAATTGATAGTTTTCTTAGAAAGTTAATTATAAGAATTTGTGATTATATCTATGAAAAGAAAATATTCAAGACTTGTTTTCTTTTTGCATGTAAGAAAAAATAAGAATGAAAGTAAGTACAAAAGATAAAACAAACAAAATAACTGAATAGAAACATGCAATTACTGAATAGAAATAATTGAATAGGAACATAAAAATAACTGAATAGAAATAACAGCTACTAAGACTATTTAATAGCTTTTGGGGGAGTTGTTTTAAGTGAGCTTGAAAAATTAAAGATTTTAAAAGACGTGGCGTTTGCAAACGTGAGCGCCGTATAGCGTGTTGCATTAGAGAAAATGTGACACAAAAATATAAAAATATATTTAGAAAGAGATAAAAATTTATGAAGAACAAATTATTTGCATCAATTCCAGCGATTGTTTTCGGAATACTTATTGCTATTGCTCCGTTCACTTTTGCAAAAGTATGCGGCTCAATGGGTATGTCAAAAATGCATATGATGCATGGAGCTTGCTATTACACTGGACAAGCAGCATTGGGAATAGGAATTATTATTGCTTTACTCGGAGTTGTTGCTTTGTTTGTAAAAGCTCCTGTTCGTGCAGGTATTAGCATTGCAATAGTTGCAAATTCATTATTGATGATTGCCGTTCCTACTTTCCTTATTGGTGTTTGCAATAGCCCTATGATGAAATGCAATTCAGTTACTCGACCAACTTTAATCGTGTTGTCTGTTCTTACAGCTGTAATTTCAGCATCTTGCGCATACTTCGATTTGAAGAATGAGTCGGAAAACTAAAATTGCATAATAACAATTTGTATAATTTCTAATTATTATGCAACGAATTACATTAAAGCGTTTGCCGCTGGAGAATCTTAAACGTAAGCCATTAAGAACTATTGCTCTTATAGTAGTTGCTGCATGCTTATCTGCTGTATTCTTTGGCGGCGCGCTTATTTCTATGAATCTATCTCGCGGATTAAAAAGTATGCGTGAACGCTTAGGCGCGGATATTATGGTAGTTCCACAAGGTACTAATACTAAAGCTGAAGCCTTGCTCACAAATGGCGGTTCAAGCACTTTTTATTTCACAAACAATATAGAAGATTTAGTTAAACGCGCACCCGGAGTGAAAAAAGTTAGTGTACAAACGTATATTTCTTCACTCTCTGCAGGTTGCTGTGCTGAAAAGTTGCAAATTATAGGATTTGATCCTTCTACAGATTTTGTGATTGGACCATGGATTTACTCTCAGCATAGTTCTGTTTTGCATAAGGGAGATATGATTGCAGGCGCAAATGTTAGCGTATCTTACGACAATACTGTGCGATTGTACGGTCATAAATGGAATGTTGTTTCTCAACTTGCAAAAACCGGTACTAGCTTAGATAATTCTGTGTTTGTAAATAGGCAAACTGTGCCGCAAATAGTTGAATATTCAGCAAAAGTAGGCCATGTTGCTATTCCAAAAGAATATGCGACTAAAGCTATTTCCGCAGTTCTTGTGAAAGTAGATAAATCATATAGTCCTCAAAAAGTTGCAGATAATATTCGTAAAACAAGCGGATTAAGCAGCATTGGCATAATTTTTCCAGGTGGTATTACAGCAACAACTAAAGAGAACCTATCTATAGTAACTCGTTCAATTACAGTCGTAGTTGCTATTTTGTGGCTTATTTCAATTATTGTTATGGTTACAGTTTTTGCATCTTCTATTAGCGAACGCAAGAAGGAATGCGCGTCTTTAAGAATTATTGGCGTAAATCGAATAAGTTTAGTGAAAATTATTGTCAAAGAATCTTGCATAATCGGTTTAGCTGGAGGTGTGATTGGAGTAGCTTTTGCATCGCTTATCTTATTCCCTTATAATTCTTTGATTTCTAAACAATTGCAATTGCCTTATCTTGAAATTACTGCTATTCCTGTTGTTATTTTGATTATTGTAGGCATTTTAGTTTCATTGATTACTACTCTTTTGACTTCAATTGTTGTTACGCGAAATATTGCTGTAGGTGAAGCGTATCTTAAACTTCGTGAAGGGGAATGAGATCTTGCTATGAGTGAAAGTAATTCTTTAAAAGATACTGAAATAGTATCTCTTAGTAATGTTACGCGTAATTTTATTCGCAGAAAAAAGATTTTCTCAGCTGTAGATAACGTTAATTTTTCGTTGAAATCCGGAGAATTTGTGGCGATTGTAGGGAAGTCTGGTAACGGAAAAACAACGCTTATAAATCTCATTGCAGGTTTGCTAAAACCTACTTACGGTGATGTGGTTGTGTGTGGCTGTAATATTTCTTCATCGAATTGTTCCGATAATGAAATATCAAAATTGCGAGCTACTAGTATAGGTTATGTTTCTCAGACGCAAACGCTACTCCCAAATCTTACTGTGTGTGCAAACGTAATGTTGCCTATGTATGTAGCTTTTCCTGATTGTCAAGAAGATGATTCATATATTACTAGAGTTATGTTTTTGCTTAAAAAACTCGGTATTGATGATTTATTATGGTGTTATCCTAAAGAGCTTTCGGGCGGTGAAATGAAAAGAGTTATGATTGCTAGAGCAATGATGAGCGATCCTAAGCTTTTGATTTTAGATGAGCCAACAAGTGATTTAGATTCTGAACATACTCAGATAGTTATGGATATGCTAATGGATGCAGCAAATAATGGTTCAGCAGTTTTAATGATTACTCATGATTTGAAAGCAGCTAATTGCGCGGATCGCATATATTCTATGGATTGTGGAGTGCTCTCGCTATTAGAGAATAATGTTAAATAATTTTTAGGTTTGTTTACAAAGCATTGACCCCCGCAATGCGATTTGCATAGCAGGGGTCAAGCTGTATGTCCTTAAGAATGAAATCCAGAATTTAGCGAGCGTAGTACTCGACAACGTACTGAATGTTGACTTCAACTGGAATCTGATCGACTTCCGGTTTACGAGTCAAAGTAGCCTTCAAAGAGGCAAGATTCACATCGAGGTAACCAGGAACTGCTGGCAAAACATCGCGATGAACGCCTTCTGCAGCAATCTGGAATGGAACCATAGTCTGGCTCTTAGCACGAACCTGAATGGTCTGTCCTGGCTTGACGCGGTAAGATGGACGATCTACAAGATTGCCATCAACCAAAATATGACGATGCACAACAAACTGACGAGCCTGAGCTGTGGTGCGAGCAAAGCCTGCACGCAAAACCAAAGCATCAAGACGAGTTTCCAAATCGGTGAGCATTGCGTCACCGGTCTGACCTGCAGTGTGCGTACCCTTTTCGTAAACAGCGCGAAGTTGTTTCTCGGAAAGACCATACTGTGCGCGAAGACGCTGCTTCTCACGAAGACGTACTGCGTAATCGGACTCAGTACGACGACGAGTGCGACCGTGCTCACCTGGAGCATATGGACGCTTCTCGAAAATACGCTGAGCTTTTGGAGTTAAAGCGATGCCGAGGGAGCGTGAAAGACGCACCTGACGGCGAGAACGCTGAATATTAGTCATAACTAATCCTTTTAATTCTGTCGTTATCTGAACGGAACGCGAATCAAATCTTATGATTATTCGCGCTGAGCCGGCCTCTCCAGTGCTTCTTCGTGCATTACACACGAACACGTAAATAGCAAGATTTGCGTGCCGACCCACTGATGGGCTAAGGCTCCAGATGATGTCTATAAAATAGACATCGCAAGATATGTTACACGTAGTGTGGAATATTAGTGTTAAGTAAGTTTGATTGTACTTTATTGGCAAATGTTTAGATTATTATATTTTCTCGGCGTTTCGTAAAAGTTTACATTTTCTTACAAAAATATGTTAAAAATACACACACATATGATATAATCTTTACAAGAACGCTCGTTATGTTACAAAATCTAACATAGTGAGTGCGCAATATGGTAATAAAGCATAGAATAGAAAAAACTATGCATAGGTATCTTCGGATTCGAAGACGATGGAGTCGAGATGTCTTACAATATTTCAAAAGAGCCAGCTCGGGAAAATGGCAGCGAGGGAGATAAATTCAATAATGGGGGAACATCAAATAATACTTTATTTCGTAATACAATTAATGATAATTTACTAGAAAATGAGAAGACTTTAACACAAAACTTAGAAAATCAAAGCAAGAGTTACATTATGGAAAATAACATGAGCGATACTGAAGATTATTCAACAAGTAAATCTGATTCAAACGAAAAAACTTTCGCTATGGACGGTTTACATTCAATACCAACTAATGCAGGTTTTGCAGGCGCAGGCGCAGGGTTTGAAGGTGGAGCTGCTGCCGGTTTTGAAATCGACGAAAAAGGATCTGTCCGCTCTAAAATAAGCGATTCTCAAGTAATTAAAAGCTTAGAAGATACAGATGCTTTCGATGCTATAGACGTGGATTCAATTCGCGCATCGCAACAAAAAAATACTCCTGTAATCAATAAAATAACTAGTACAGGCGTTGGAGATTCTTCTCTAAGCGATCTTGTAACAAGCACAGAAGAACAATCCTCCTCGCTTCTTTCTTCTGAAGATGATTCTCCAGTTATATCAACTATTGCGCAAAGTCCTATCCGCGATTTTAACGGCGAATATCCATATAAACTGTATCGTCCTGGAACGTATGCAAGAGAGCATATTCGAATTACTGCTACAAAGCTTGCAGATGGACGTGATTTCTTCTATATGGACGACAATCCAGAATATGTAAGCGGTCGTAAAACTAGAGAGTTAAAAGATCCTCGCAAATTACCGTATCGCTTCTCGTATTTAGTAGATTCGGAAGGAAACGAAACGCCTTATACTGCTCCGCAAATGCGCCAAGATCCTCTTACCGGAGATTGGATTCCAATGGCAACTGCTCGTATGAACAGACCTATTACTGCAGGTCCAACTGTTTTAGCTAAAAGCAATCCTTTAGCTGCACGCAAACCGGGAGATCCTTATCAAGACGGTGAAGTTCCAGATACTGATTATGATGTTGTGATTTTTGAAAATCGATTCCCATCAATGGTTCAAGTTCCTGGAGAAAGCCGAGATATTAAGTATATTGATGGAAATCCTTTATGGAAGTCAGCTCCTGCTGCTGGTCGTTGTGAAGTGATTTGTTTTGGTCCAGATGAAAATCTACTTCCAGCAAATCTTTCAGTTTCTAGAATGCGTACAGTTGTTGAAGCTTGGGCTTTTAGAACTGCAGAAATCAGTCAAATTGATGGAATTGAGCAAATTTTCCCATTTGAAAATCACGGTGCAGAAATAGGCGTATCCCTAGCTCATCCTCATGGTCAAGTTTATTGCTATCCATTTATTGCTCCTAGACTTGAGCAAGAATTACGACATACAGAAGCATATTTTGATCGCACTGGTTCAAACTTGCTCAAAGATTTAATGAAAGCAGAACTTAATGCCTCAACTCGCGTGATTATGCGAAATCATAGTTGGGTAGCTTATGTTCCTGCTGCTGCTCGCTGGCCACTAGAGGTCCATGTTGCTCCTGTTCGTGACGTTTTAACTTTAGATCAATTAGACGATCAAGAACGTTGGGATTTAGCGCAAATGTATATTACTTTGTTGCGTAGAGGTAATAAATTCTTTGTGACTAAAGATGGTGAAGGAATGGATTTGCCTTATATTGCAGCATGGCATCAAGCTCCTGTTCATGATTCGAGAAGAGCGCATTATCGTTTGAATTTGCAATTCTTCTCATTCAGACGAGCTGCTAATAAGATTAAGTATTTAGCAGGATCTGAATCTGGTATGGCTGCTTGGGTTTCAGATACAACTCCAGAGCTTATCGCTAAGCGATTCCATGAAATTGGAGAAATAGATTTAGATTAAATTAACAGAAGGCAGATATGTTATTACATCTTTACTTAGTTCGACATGGTCAGACTATGTTCAATCGCTATAATCGTTTACAAGGGTGGTCTAATTCTCCGTTGACGGATAGCGGTATTGCAGATGCTTATAAAGCTGCCGAAAAATTGAGTGATATTGATTTTGCAGCAGCGTATTGTTCAGATACAACTCGCGCTCTCGCAACTGCTGAAACAATTCTCGATGTAAACGAATCATCTGGACACTCGCGACCAAATCTTGTAAGCGATATGCATTTTAGAGAACAATGCTACGGTTATTTTGAAGGTCAAGATATGTCTATGGCTTGGTGGGCTGCAGGTGCTCCACATGGAGTGCATTCTTATAATGAAATCGTTGAAAAATTTGGGCTTCCTGCAACTCGCGACATGCTTAAAGAAGCAGATCCTTTTCACGATGCTGAATCAGATGTTGAATATTGGACTCGCGTAGAAGGCGGTTTTTTGCTTATCGCAGCGAATAAGAGTTTGCAGAATGGAGATAATGTTTTACAAATCTCACACGGAAACACTCTTTTAAGTCTTATGCATCGTTTTGCGCGTGGCGCTTACGATCTAAGTGAACGTCCTCGTAACGGTAGTATTACGCGTCTTGATTTTGATACAACTAAGCCTTTAGATAACGCAATTAGTGTTCAAGGTTATAACGAGTAATCTTAGGTTTTATCTTTTTATGCATGATGATTTTTCTCTAATTTGCTGCTGTGATAAGTTGCTTTTATGAGTCGCGACCGTTAGTTAGTCTTGTGTCATTGAAACACGGCAATTTTAAGTAGCAGTAGTAGCAATATTAGTGAAAATCTTAAAATAAGGGAAAGAGGTACGATGAGCGTTGGAGAAATTGCGGGACTTATTGCAGCAATTGCGTTTGCAGTACTTTCTGGCGTTTTAATTTACCCACTTATTCGATTGGGTAAAATGTTTGATCAAATTGCAAACACTGTTAAAGATTCAGGCGATCATGCTATTGATGCAATTGACGAGTCTTTAACTACTATGCAAAAAGTTAATAAGACTTTAGATGATGTAAACGCTATGTCTGATTCTGCTCGCACTACATTAACGAATATCAGCGCTCTTACTGATTTGTATGGTTCGTTCTTAGGAAAGCCGATTATAAAAGTTGCATCCGTTGGGTATGCAATAAAAGATACTTTTAATTCCTTCTTTAATAAGCCTTCTGTTCCAACTTCTTCTGCTTCTGCTTCTTCGAGTTCTGCTTCTTATGGATCTTCTAAGAGCAAATCATCAAATTCTTCTAGTTCTTCTAATTTTTCAGGACTAAAAAATTCAGCTGGTCATATTTCTGATGCAGCTTCGTCTATAGCAATGTCTGTAGTTTCTTCATTAGCTTCAGTTGTTGCTTCTGCTGCAACTGCTTTTGAATCTGTTTCTACATCATTTTCAAAGTCTTCGCAAAAGTCTTCGGATGAGAAGTCTTCGGATGAGAAGTCTTCGGATGAGAAGTCTTCGGATGAGAAGTCTTCAGATGAGAAGTTATCAGATGAGAAGCGTGATGACAAGCGTAACGAAAATGGTTTGGAAGATCGCGCAGAACAACCTGCTGAGAACGAAAAACAGTATGTAAAATCATCGAAAAAGATGCGTGGAAGTTCGCGCGGAAATTCTAGCGGAAGTTCTCGCGGAAAATCGACATCTTCTAAATATTCTAAATATTCCAAATATTCTTCTAGTTCTTCTAATCTAGATTCCTAAAAAGGAGTAATGATGTTTAAGCGATTGTTTTGGATTAGTATTGGTTTTATTGCTGGAGTTTTAACTGTTAGCAAGTTTCGTGCTTATTTGAAAACTAGGCTTTCATCTACTGGAAGCAAAATTTTAGATGATGAGAATCCAGATAATATTACTTTGCAAACTCTTTTAATTCTATTCAAAGATTTTAATTCAAGTCGCAAAAAGCGTGAAGAAGAATTAAATTCTAAATATGCAGAGGAATTTAACGTTTCCAAATACGAATATCATGATTTAGAGAGTTGATTTTTTAAATACTCGTAGGATTATTTACTATAGCGTAGGATTATTTACTATAATTAACAATCCTGAAGATAATAAAATATTGCAGATTTATATATCTGTCTTAGCGCCTTAAGCATGATGGTATGATATTCTTTTGTGCCGCACTGTTACACGGCGTTTAATATAACACAAGGAGTTCATACCTATGCGCACAGCAGAAATTGCAAAGCGTTATCTTGATTACTTTGGTAATCATGGTCATATGGTCATGCCTTCAGCATCGCTGATTTCACCAAATCCAACTACACTTTTCACTATTGCAGGCATGGTTCCATTCATACCTTATCTTTTAGGAGAGCAGACACCTCCATCGCGCAGAATGGCATCGAACCAGAAGTGTGTAAGAACGTTAGATATTGACGAAGTTGGTAAAACTACTCGTCATGGCACATTCTTCCAAATGGTTGGAAACTTCTCATTCGGTGATTACTTTAAGGAAGAAGCAATTCATTACGCTTGGGAGCTTTTAACAACTCCACAAGATAAAGGCGGTTACGGTTTTGACCCAGAAAAACTTTGGGTTACAACTTATACTGACGATGACGAAGCTCGAGCAATTTGGAAGAACGAGGGCTTTGATCCAGAGCATATGCAAGTTTTCGGAATGGAAGATAACTTCTGGACTACTGGTGGCCCTGGTCCAGGAGGTCCATGCTCTGAAATTTACGTAGATCGCGGTCCTAAATATGGTAAAGACGGCGGTCCTGCTGCAGATGAATCTCGATTTATTGAGATTTGGGATTTGGTTTTTGAAAACTTCCAAGTAGATAACGTTAAATCTAAGACTGATCTTCATATTGTTGGAGAACTTGATCAGAAGAATATTGATACGGGCGCTGGTTTGGAGCGTTTGGCATACCTTATGCAAGGTAAGGAAAATATTTACGAAACTGATGAAGTTTATCCTGTTATTGAAGCTGCAGAAAAGCTTAGTGGCGTAAAGTATGGCAGCAACGCTGATGCGGATGTTCGTTTCCGTGTTGTTGCAGATCACGTGCGTTCCGCGTTGATGATTATGAGCGATGGCGTGCGTCCAAGCAATGTTGGTCGCGGATACGTGCTTCGCCGTCTTCTTCGCAGAACTGTTCGCGCAATGCGCATGCTTGGCGTGCAAGACCCAGTTTTGCCAACCTTGTTCCCTGTTTCTAAGGGCGCTATGGAACCAAGCTATCCGGAGCTTAACGATACTTTCCACGAGGTTAGCGAAGCTGCATACGGTGAGGAAGATGCGTTCCGCAGGACTCTAGAAAAGGGTACGACTATTCTCGACTTGGCTGTTGAAAAAGCTAAGAAAGAACACAGGGATGACCCTATGGTTGGAGGTGCAGACGCGTTTACTTTGCACGATACTTATGGTTTCCCAATTGAGTTGACTTTAGAGATGGCAGCTGAGCAGGGTGTTAAAGTTGACGAAGCTAAGTTCCGTGAGCTTATGAGTGAGCAGAAGAGCCGTGCGCGAGCAGATGCTTTGAAGAAGCGTCATAATGTTGATGTTAGCGTTTATGACGATATTAAGAAAGCATTAGAAAAACCGATTGACTTCCTCGGTTACACTGATTTTTCAAGTCGTTCCAATGTTCTGGCGATTGTTGAAGCAGGTAAAGGCTCTGTTAAAAGCGTTAGTGCTCCTGCAAACGTTGAGGTTATTCTTGATCGCACGCCATTTTATGCTGAACGCGGTGGTCAGATTGCAGATCAAGGAGAGATTATTTCCGATGATGGCGCAATTTTGGAAGTTGATGATGTTCAGCGTCCAATTAAGGATTTGATCGTTCACAGCTGCCGACTTACTGAAGGCACGCTAAGCGTTGGTGATCCTGTGAACACGAATATCGATCAAGTTCGAAGAGCTGCTTTAGCTCGTTCTCACACTGCAACTCATACTCTTCACAAGGCTTTGCGCGAGGAACTTGGACCACAAGCAACTCAGCGTGGTTCTGTGGTTGATCCAGATCGTTTGCGTTTCGACTTCCAGTGGCAAAAAGCTGTTGATAAAGACGCTTTAAGACGTGTTGAAGCTCGAGTAAATGAACGTATTCGCGAAGATTTGCAAGTAGTTCCAAAAGAGATGCCAATTGATGATGCTTTCAAGCTTGGCGCTATGCACTTGTTCGGCGAAAAATATGGTGACGTTGTGCGAGTTGTTGAGATTGGCGATGGTTGGAGTCGTGAGCTTTGTGGAGGTACTCACGCTAAGAGCACAGGCAAGATTGGAATGGTTACGATTTTGTCTGAGTCTTCTATTGGTTCTGGAGTTCGCAGAATTGACGCACTTTGCGGTGAAGCAGCGTACGAGTATGGCGCTCGCGAACATACTTTAGTTGCTCAGCTTGCAGATATGGTTAATGCTCGTCCAGACGAGTTGGTTGAACGTTTGGAATCTTTGCTTAACAAGATGAAGGATTCTGATCGTAAACTTGCTGCTGTTTATGAATCTCAATTAAATGAGTCTATTCCTTCTCTAGTTGAAGCTTGCAAGCAAAGCGATGCAAAAATTAAGCTAGTTGTGAAGAATGTTGGTAACTTTGGTTCTTTCGATGTTTTGCGAAAGACTGTTCTAGATGTTCGCTCTCGTTTAGGCGAGGATTATCCTGTAGTAGTTGCTCTTGCTGGAGTAAACGAAGAGGATCGTCCAATGGTTGCAATCGCTACTAATAATGCTGCTCGTGAACTTGGTGCTAAAGCTGGCGATTTAGTACGTACAGCTTCCAAGGTTCTTGGCGGTGGCGGTGGCGGAAAGCCAGACTTCGCTCAAGGTGGCGGAACAGATGCATCTAAGATTGATGATGCACTCGAATCAGTTAAAAACGAAGTTGCTAAGCTGTGAAGCATGATTATTTAACTTAAGCTTACGATGATTTGGCTGGGTGTTGATTTAGGTGATGCTAGGGTCGGTCTTGCTCTTTCCGACCCTGAGCTCACCTTTGCGCATCCTATTGGGAATGTGCAAGTTCAGGGTGATTCTTTTAGGGCTATAGATGAAGTACTTTGCATTATTGAAGATAACAGTGTTTCAAGAGTTGTGATTGGTTTGCCTTTACAACTCGATGGTTCTGAAGGTAAATCTGCTAAAAAATCTCGCAGGTGGGGTAAAAATCTTATAAAAAGAATGCAATTATTGTGTGATGAAAATGATTGGGAGTTATCTTACGTACCGGAAGTAGTTTGGAAAGATGAGCGTTTAACTACAGTAAGCGCTCACCGCCAGCTTTTACAGGCGGATCTTTCTACTAAAAAGCATCGTCCAATGGTTGATCAGCAATCTGCAGTTTTGATTTTGCAATCAGCTATTGATGATTACAGTAATGGAAGATGAAGGAGAGTATCTTGCCTGAGAATTTTGATGATTTTTTTGAGCGTAATGCTAAATGGACTAGCCAAGCTTCCGAGCAAGATGAGTTTTATGAGGATGATTCGCATGGTGTCGACTCGTCTAGTGTTGACTCGTCTAAATCAGATTCTTCTATAGATAACTCGTTGAAATCCATTTCATCAAACTCAAGTCCTATTTCATCAAACTCAACTTCTAGTTCGTCTAGTTCTTCTGAATCTAGCACGTCTAACTCATCTAATTCTTCTAGTTCATCTGAATCTAATTCATCAAAATCTAATTTACTTAATAGCAGAAAACACCGGCGGGCAATGCGAAGAAATAAATCTAGAAACTCAAGAAAATCGCGAAAACAAAAGCGTTTTAAAGCAATAATCATTCTGCTTATTGTTGCTCTTATTGTGTGCTTTGCAGGTTATGGTTTGGCGCGAGCTGTGCGTTCTATGATTGGGTATCAAAGTTTATCTGCATCAGAGGATTGGCCTGGTCCTGGTGAAGGCTCAATAAGTTTTAGCGTTGAAGTTGGTGAAAGCGCGAATTCTATTGGCTCTAGACTAGAAAAAGAAGAAATAGTTAAGTCTAAAGCTGTTTTTACAAGTATTGTTTCTTCTAATAATAAAATTTTGTATCCTGGAATATACGAGCTAAAAAAGCATATGTCTGCTATAGATGTTGCAGATATTCTTTCAAATAGAAAGAAAGCTACAGGATTTTTGGAAGTGAAAGCTGGCGAGCGTTCTGTTGATATTATTAAGCGCGCGTCTGAAATTTCCGGTATTGATTATTCTAAGTTTAAAGCGATTTTACAAGCAAAAGGAGCTGGAATTTTACCTCAAGAAGCATCTGGTAGCTTTGAAGGTTGGTTAGAGCCTGGTGTTTATAACGTTAAGGCTATGAAATCTGCTGAAAAAATAATGTCTGCAATGGTAGAAAAGCGAATCGCTAAACTTAATGCAATTGGTGTACCTAAAGGCGATAAGCGAGAAAATATCTTGAAGATTGCATCTATTGCAGAAGCTGAAGTAAATAATCGCGAATATTATGGGAAAGTTTCGCGCGTGATTTTGAATCGCATAGACAAAGATATGCCTTTAGGAATGGATACTACTATAGCGTATGGTGCTGGTGTGAGAGCTATAGATCTTACTAAATCAATGTTAGATAACGCAAATAATCCTTATAATACTCGAATTCATAAAGGTCTTCCGCCTACTCCTATAAGCATTCCTGGTCCTAACGCTATTGCTGCTGCAATGCATCCTGAAAATGGTTCGTGGCTTTATTTCGTTACTACTGATTTGAAAACAGGAGAAACGAAGTTTGTAAATACTCATGAAGAATTTTTGAAGATTAAAGATGAGTATAAGCGTAATAATAAGGATGCTAATTAGGCGCTTGGCTTGGCTGTTTGGCTTGCTGGTTGGTTTGCTGGCTGGCTTTATGGTTTGGTTTGCTTGTGAAGTATGCGCGCTTTAATGCGTAATGCGCAAGGTGGCTGGCTGTTGGCTAGTTAGCGGATTTGCTTGAAGTTTTGTTTGTTTAGCTAAGCTAGTTGGCTGGCATTTGGTGGCTGGTATTTGGTGGCTGGCTTTGTATTAAGTTTTGTGTTTTGTTAGATTTTCATGCTAGATTTTCATGCCAGATAAATTGCTATTGCAATAATTGCAGATAATACTTCAACTGGGATGAATGCAATTCTATTTTTATAGTTGCTTTCGCTGATTGAGATAGAGTTTGTGTTTGAGTTTGCGCTACGGATTGCGCTTGCGCTTGTGATTGTGTGAGAGTTTGCGTTGTTCATGCTTGCGTTATTTTCGCGAAAGTTTTGATAGTTTTTGTTAAATTCTGCACTATTGATTGCTTCTGGTGTTTTTCTATATTTTGTGTGAAATATTGCATGAAATTTTTTATGTATATTGCATATAATAATTGCAAAAATTCCGATTACTCCAGTAAGTGCAATCCATGTTATTATGCTTTCGAATCCAAATAATATCAACGCTTGAGCGAGCATAGTTGCACAAGTTATATCTCCGAGTCCAAGTGATTTTTTGCCTGCGATATAACGCATTATGACGTATAAACAACAACAGATAGCTGCGGAAATCCACCCTAAAAAAGTTATTGAAAAATCGTGTTTTAGAAGAATCGAATATATTGAAGTTGAAAGCGTTTGCAAAATAATCGCAAATATTACCCATGCTCGTGGCACAACAAAATAAAGTATGTCTGTAAAACATAATGCTATTGCGCATATTAGCGTTGGAATAGCTGCTATCAGTGCACTAATTTGAATCATGAAATTATGTTAAGAATCAAGTATTTTTTATTCAAGAAAATTCTTATATTGTGGTTAGAGGTTAGTGTATGTGGTCAGAACTTTTTCTACTGTGGTCAGAAGTTAGTACACATGCTCAGAGGTGAGCGCATGTGGTTAGAAGTTAGCGTATGTGGTCAGAAGTTTTTAATTGTGTGTCTAATTTTAAATATTGTTCTAAATTCTTATATTGTGGTTAGAAGTTAGTGTATGTGGTCAGAACTTCTTCTACGGTGGTCAGAAGTTCTAGAAGTTATTTATATGCTTTGAGAATATTATTGAATGAGTACAATGAAGTTTTAAGAATCAGCATTATGGGAGGATATATGTTACGTTGGCAAACTGCCGGTGAATCTCATGGTGAGGCATTGGTCGCTCTTATTGAAGGCGTGCCTGCAGGAGTGAAGATTACGAGTGAAGATATTGTTTCTGCACTTTATAGAAGACGCTTGGGTTATGGTCGTGGCGCTCGCATGAAATTTGAGCAAGATAAAGTTCGTATTTTAACTGGAGTTCGTCATGGAGTAACACTCGGATCTCCAATTGCTGTTGAAATTGCAAACAGTGAGTGGCAAAAGTGGAGTGAAGTTATGAGCGTAGATCCTTTGGATCATGAGATACTTCACGAAGGTCGTAACGCTGCGCTTTCTAGACCGCGTCCGGGGCATGCTGATTTAACTGGAATGCGAAAATATGGTTTTAATGATGCTCGTGAAGTTTTAGAACGTTCTAGTGCAAGAGAAACAGCGTCTAGAGTTGCAATAGGGGCAATTGCTGCTAATTTTTTGTATCAAGCTTTGTCTGTTCAAACTGTTGCTCATGTTATTTCTATAGGTGGAATTTATGCTAGTAAATCTTCAAAATTGCCTACTCCTGAAGACGTTTCTGCTTTAGATTCTTCGCCTGTTAGAACTCTCGATAAAGATGCTGAAAAGCGCATGATATCGCGTATTGACGAAGCTAAATCTGCTGCAGATACGCTTGGTGGAGTAGTGGAAGTTTTAGCTTACGGTGTTCCTGCAGGTATTGGCAGCTATGTTGAAGCAGATAGAAGATTAGATGCAGCTCTTGCCTCAGCTCTTATGTCAATCCAAGCAATTAAAGGAGTTGAAATCGGAGATGGTTTTGAAGAAGCAAACGTTTCTGGTTCTGTTGCTCACGATGAGATTGTAAGAGATGAAAATGGTAAAATCACGCGTCTAACTAATCGAGCTGGTGGAATTGAAGGTGGAATGTCTAACGGCGAAACAATTCGCGTTCGTGCTGCAATGAAACCAATCCCATCCATTCCTCGTGCTCTTCGCACAATCGATATACTAACTGGTAAGGCTGCTCATGCAATAAATCAGCGTTCTGATTTCACAGCTGTTCCTGCTGCGTCTATAGTTGCTGAAGCTATGGTGAGATTGACTTTAGCAAAATATGCTTTAGAAAAGTTTGGTGGAGATTCATTGCTTGAAACAAAGCGAAATGCTGAATCTTACATAAATTCTTGGCCGGAGTATATGAAGTGAGTACGAATCAAATGCCTTTAGCTGTAATCATAGGTATGCCGGGTGCTGGAAAAACTCGAGTTGGCAGAGAAGTAGCTAATTTAATGCATATCCCTTTTATAGATACAGATGCAGAAATTGAGCAAGAAATAGGAATGAGCGTTGTGAAATATTTTCAGTCGCATAGTCAAGAAGAATTTAGAGTTATAGAAGCTAAAATAGTTCGAAATGCGATTGAAGGTCCTACTGCTTGTAGTGGAATTGTGTCTTTAGGAGGAGGAGCTCCAACTGATGAATCCACTCAAGAAGTTTTGAAAAAATATAGAGCTAATGGTGGCAGAATTGTATATTTGCAAGCAAATCCTAATGAAGCTATTGAACGTGTTGGAAGAAATAATAATCGCCCTATTTTTTCGGGAAGTGATTGTGCTACTCGTTGGCTTGAATTATATGAAAAACGCAATCCAATATTTCGAAGTCTAGCTAATATTTACATGCTCACGAATGGTGCTACTGCAAAAGCTGCTGCAGAAAAGTTAAAAAATATGTTAAATCAGCGTATGATACACGTGCCTTGCCCTGGAATTGAAGAATATGATGTGCGAATTGGAGAAGGTGCGCTGGAACTTCTTCCTCAAATGCTTGGTGATTCAGTTAATCGAGTTGCTTTAATACACACTCAGCCAGTACAGCGACATAGTGATAAAGCTCGCACGATTTTGCGGCGTGCTGGATACGATGTGTATGAAATGCTAGTTCCAGATGCTGAAGCTGGAAAGACTGTGCGTGTGGCGGATTCTTTATGGTCGAAATTGGGTGATTTAGGTTTCACTCGTTCGGATGCAATAGTTGGTTTAGGCGGTGGAGCTGTTACAGATTTAGCTGGATTTGTTGCTTCAACTTGGATGCGCGGAATTCGCTATGTGAATTGCCCTACTTCTCTTCTTGCTATGGTTGATGCTTCTACAGGTGGTAAAACTGGCGTAAATACTTCTGCTGGAAAGAATTTAGTTGGAAGTTTTTACACTCCTGCAGGTGTTTTAGCAGATACTTTTACATTTTCTACTTTGCCTAAAGATATTTTTATTGAAGGCTTGGGAGAAGTTGTGAAATCTGGATTTATTCGCGACTTAAATATTCTACAAATTTTAAGCGATGAGCATAATAATAAGCTAATAAAAAGCTTTGATAGAAATGTTTTTGATAAAGCCAGCTCTATTAAAAACGTTGAGCTTAGCAATCTTATAACAGATCTTATTGAGCGCACTGTGAGAGTAAAAGTATACCATGTTTCAAAAGATTTGAAAGAACAAGGACTTCGTGAATTTTTGAATTATGGACATACTTTAGGTCATGCGATTGAACAGATAGAGCATTTCCGCATGCGTCATGGAAATGCTGTTAGCGTTGGAATGGTTTTTGCTGCTCAATTGGCGAAGAATTTGGGATATTTGACTTGTGAAGATGTTAAATATCACAAAGACTTGCTTTCTTCTCTTGGTCTTCCAATTTGTTGGACTAGTAGCACAGATTCTGAGAGTATGTTTAATAACGTATTAGATTTAATGCATAAAGATAAAAAAGCTAGAGGAAATATTCTTAGATTTGTGATTTTAGACGGCATTGCGAATCCAATTCATCTTGAAAATCCGCCTATTGAAGCTGTTCGAGATGCTTTTAATAGCGTTTATAAGCAAAAGTGAGATATTGTTTGAGGTAAATATGGAAAATAATAATCAAGCGAAAAAAGTTCTTGTAGTAAACGGTCCTAATTTAGGCATGCTTGGAGTTCGTCAGCCAGATGTTTATGGAATCGAAGATTTTGAAACTTTGCGCGCATATTGCCAACAATGGGCTTGTGAGCTTGGGCTGAATGTAGAAGTGCTCCAAAGTGATGACGAATCGCAAATGATTCAATGGATGCATGAAGCTGCTAAGTCGCATACGCCAGTTGTTATGAATCCTGCAGCTTTCACGCATTACAGCTATGCGCTCGCAGATGCAGCTCATATGGTTAAAGATGCTGGAGTGCCTTTAATGGAAGTGCATATTTCTAACCCTGCTGCGCGTGATTCTTTTCGTAAGATTAGCGTGATAAGCCCTGTTGCAACTGGAACTATTACCGGCATGGGGTTATATGGTTATAAGCTTGCGCTTGAGTCGGTTGCGCATTTAATTTGAGCTTGCGCTTTATTCGCTTTACTTACTTTTACTTACTTTTGAGCTTTGAGTATAGTTTAAGCGCGCCTTTTTGAGCAACACTTTAAGCGTCTAGGCTCGAAGATACCATGGAGTTCCATGGTTAGAAGAAAACATGGTAACTCTCAGGAGCATATTACAAAGCATATTTTTGTTACTGGCGGCGTTGTTTCGTCTTTAGGAAAAGGTCTTACTGCATCATCTTTAGGTAGGCTTTTACGTAGCAGGGGACTTCACGTATTACAACAAAAACTCGATCCTTATATCAATGTTGACCCGGGTACAATGAATCCATTCCAGCATGGTGAAGTTTATGTTACAGAAGATGGAGCAGAAACAGACCTCGATATTGGTCATTATGAACGATTCCTTGATGTTTTCCTAAGCCAAAAAGCAAATGTTACTACTGGTCAGATTTATCAGTCTGTACTTCGTAAAGAGCGCGCAGGTGAATATTTGGGGCAGTGCGTGCAAGTTATTCCGCATATTACTGGAGAAATTAAGTCGCGTATGCGTGCGCAAGCTTCAGATGATGTTGATGTGATTATTACGGAAATTGGCGGCACTGTTGGAGATATTGAATCTCAGCCATTTTTGGAAGCTGCTCGCGAAGTTCGTCGCGATTTAGGTCCTGAAAATTGCATGTTTGTACACGTTTCTTTAGTGCCTTATATTGCTGCAGCGCATGAGTTGAAAACTAAGCCAACTCAACATTCTGTTATGATGCTTCGCTCTCTTGGTATTTCTCCAGACGCGCTTGTTTTGCGTTCAGATCGCCCTCTTAATCAAGGCATTAAAGACAAAATTTCGCTTATGTGTGATGTTGATGCTGAAGGCGTTGTTAATTGCGTTGATGCTCCGAGCATTTACGATGTTCCTAAGATTTTGTTCAACGAGGGCTTGGATGCGTACGTTGTTCGTGAGCTTGAGCTTCCATTCCATGACGTTGATTGGAATGAGTGGGAAGATTTGCTTGAGCGAGTACATCACCCTAAGCATGAGCTAAACATTGCAATCGTTGGAAAGTATATTGATTTGCCAGACGCATACCTTTCTGTTACTGAAGCGATTAAGGCTGGTGGATTTGCAAATTGGGCTAAAGTAAACGTGCGTTGGGTTGCTGCAGATAAGTGTGAAACTCAAGAAGGTGCTGCTGCAGCTCTCGATCAAATGGACGGTATGGTAATTCCTGGCGGATTTGGTATTCGTGGTATTGAGGGTAAGATTGGCGCACTTCGTTATGCGCGTGAGCATGGTTTGCCAACTCTTGGACTTTGCCTTGGATTGCAATCTATGGTGATTGAGTATGCTCGTCATGTTCTTGGTCTTGAGGATGCTAATTCAACTGAGTTTGAGAAGGATTGTGGAGATCCAGTAATTGCAACTATGGAAGAGCAGAAAGATATTGTTGATGGTAAGGGTGATATGGGTCACACTATGCGACTCGGTTCTTACCCTGCTCTTCTTGAAGAAGGCTCTATTGTTGCTGAGCTTTATGGCTCTACGCATGTTACTGAGCGTCACCGTCATCGTTACGAAGTGAATGTTGCGTATAAGGATCGTTTGCGTGAAGCTGGTTTGCGCATTAGCGGTCAAAGCCCAGATGGTAATTTGACTGAGTTTGTGGAACTTCCAAAGGATGTTCACCCATTCTACGTTGCAACTCAAGCTCATCCAGAGTTTAAGTCTAGGCCAACTAAGCCGCATCCATTATTTGCTGGATTAGTTGCTGCAGCTCTTGAGCATCAATCTAAAATTAGCAGCAAGTAGAATGAGTAGCAAGTAGTTTTAAGATTGTTGATTTTTACTCAGGTTGGAAGTGAGATGTGTTTCCAACCTGAGTTTTTTGTTTTTGTGTGGTTGTGTGGATGGTTGATATTATGCTGCGTGGTGTGTTGATGTGTGTTTGTTGGTTTTTGATTGGTGTTTTTGAGTCTGTTTTGTGCGTGACTTTTGGGAAACCTTAAAGAAACCTGAAAAAATTATTAAAAAATTCTATATTCGGCGTGTTTTGTATATTTTTTGATTTTCTGCAAAAAAATTCGTAATTTATGATGTATTTTGAATGTTTTACGCAATTTTTATTAAAATCTTTATAATTAAAGCTTAATATAAGCTGAAAATTTTGGTTGAGTTTTCTTAAATCGTGATGTAATGTTTGAGTCAGTTACCGGAGGAATCCCTAGTTCCACTGGTACAAGCGGGAAACCGCAAAGGCAAATTGTTCTTCGCATACCCTAGTGCGAAGGAGAAGAAGAAAAGGAAAATATCATGTTAAATAAGAAGGCTATCGCCGCTTTTGCTGCTGGCGCTACTTTGCTCGCCGGCTTCGCTATGTCTACCCCAGCTTTTGCTGCTGATGCCAAGGCTGACAAGTGCGCTTCACTTCAGAAGATTGTAAATGATGCTACTACTGCTCTTAGAGAAGCAGAGGCTAATGTTACACTCAAGCAGATTGCTTATGACAAAGATGATGCTAGCTATAAAGCTGCTGAAAAGTTAGTAAATGCCTATAAGAATGCTCTCAAAGCTGCTGATGAAGCAGCAGAAGCTTATGGTGATGCTGAGGGTGACGAAGCTAAAGCTAAGGCTGAAGAAACAGTTAAAGCTAAGGTTAAGGAGCTCAATAAGGCTCTTAAAGCTCTTAAGGATACTACTGTTGCTGCTTACGCAGGTTTGAAAGGTGTTGCAGCTGGTTTAAATGATGCTACAGAAGCTGCTGGAGTAATAACATTTACCGGTAAGAAGAATTCCTTTAATACAGAGCTTAAGAAGCTTGCACCTAAGGATGATGACTTAAAGAATGCTAAGAAGGATCGTGATGAAGCTAAGCATAAGTTAGGTTATGCTAACTATGACTTGCAGCAAGCTGGTTGCGTTGCAACTCCTAAGACTCCTAAGACTCCAGTAAAGCCAGATAAGAAGAATTCTAAGGATAAAGGCAAGCACAATGTTCAAATTAACACCAAGGGTCGTAAGGGCAAGAAGCAGCTCAGCAAGACTGGTGTTGGCGTAGCTTTCGCTGCTTTGGCTGCTGCTCTCCTCGCTGGCATGGGTGCTGCTGTTCGCAAGATCCGTCACTAAATGTATTCTTTGAACTTTGATTTATAGGTTAATATTTGATTGTTATATATAACAGTTTAAGTATTCTATAAAGAATAGTTCTTAGTTAATTTGTGAATTGAAAAGGGGCGAGTGGTTAGTTTAACCATTTACCCCTTTTCATATATAATTTCCAATTATGTTGTTTTTTGAGAGAATTAGAATGCATAAGTGGCACGCAGTTGTGTTATAAAATTGCATATGAGATACATAGAATTAAAATAGAATCTTGCTAATGAAATCTTGAATTATTAAAAATGATTGCATATCACAATGTTTTATAACTCATTTTTGCAAAACTTGATATTTATAGTTGTAAATTAGTTATAGAAGATATTTATGGTGATTTAGGGCGTGTATTAAGAATTTAATGTAAATTTGTATATAAGTTTCATAAGAGATTATTTGTTGTATGCTTTTAAGGTAAATGTTTTATATGTAGGATTTTAGGTAATTTATAACAGTTTTTGCATACTATGTTGCTAATACGTACTTTGATGGAGGTGGTTTAAGTGACTGGCAGTAACATTATCTTAAATCATCTTTTTACTAAGAATGTTTTTAGTGATGATTCGATATATGAAAATAAGATATATAAAAGAGTAGCAAGTCGTTTTGTTGATAATCCTGAAGATAAAAATAATGGCATGATAATTAGTGAAATTTATAAGTTCATGTCTAAGTCGTATAGGAATGAATATTTTTATCAAAATACTTTGCTAAACAAGCTTTTGCTTGGTAAATATAGCATGAATACGGCTACAGCATTAACGCAAATTTCTATAGGAAAATCAAAAGCAGACTTTATTTTAATCAATGGAAAAGCTGTTGTATATGAGATAAAAACTGAACTAGATACATTTGATCGTTTAGAACATCAATTAGATGATTATTTTAAAGCTTTTGACCATGTATGTGTTGTTACATCTGAAGGTAAATATAATCATGCTATTGAAATACTTGAAAATACACCAGTAGGTATTTATGTACTTACTAAGCAAAATACGATAAGTGAAAAACTAAGGAAAGAACCTATAAAAGATAATTCAAAACTTGAGCATACTGCTATTTTCAAAGTGCTTCGCAAACGTGAATATGAAAACATATTAGAAGAATATTTTCATGAATTACCTAATGTTAAGCAGGTGTTTTATTACGATGAATGTTTGTCTTTGTTTAAAAAAATTCCCATTTGTGATGCTTATAGAATGATGTTAAAGCAATTAAAAATACGTAATAAGATAGAAAATATAAGCGTGTTTGATGATATTCCTTACGAGTTGAAGTCGCTTATGTATTTTTCTTCTATGTCAAAATATGATTGGGCAAAAATAGACCGTTTTCTAAATAAAAAATATGGAGGATAGATATGTATTTCCCATATATTCGTGGTCGTCAATATGATCTATTGGCTTTGCGTGAACTTATCCTGAATGACAAAATGGGTGATGAAATTATTCCAATTATTGAGCCTGTTAAAATTACTTCTACTTTTACCAGTACGATTAAGGCTTTCATAGATAAAGGTCATGATATAGCTTTAATACTTAATCCAGAAGTCGGTTCTTTTATTAGTGATGTGAAATTTTATCAAAATATAACTGATGACATCGACTATGTTAAGTATATATTAAAAGAATACAACAGTTCGCATGTTATTAAATCAGTAATAATGAATAATCTTGCGAGTAGCTTTGTGAATTTTTGCGTTGAAAATGAAGTAGATAAGTCTGAATTACTTGTTGTAAATAGTAGTCAAGATTATTTAGATACATATGAAGAAAAATTCAGTCGAGTCACTCCGAGGTATGTTTTAATTCCAGATGGAGGAATGTTTAGGCGTAGAATTAAATCAAATAGAGTTATTCTTGATGACAAGTTTAAAAAACAAGTTAAGAATTCTGATTACTCGTCATGTGTTGATGAGTTTTTCTCTGATGATCATTTGTATTATGAGAGTGAGGATTATATCGGATTTTCTGATTATTCTATAGTTGGAAAAAGTTATAATGAAGTTGGATTTGCTCCGTATTCTGTAGCTATACATATTGTGTATTTTGATTCGAAGAAAAATTTACGTGTTAGGCATTTTGTTTCTAAAACTAATGAAGATATTTATAATACTGCAGGAAAGTTCTATGAAGCTCTATCGGATTTGAATATCTGGTGCAAACAAAATCCAGGATTTTTTGTTAAAACTATTGGTTTAGGCACTCTATTAGAACACTATGAAAATGGTACTTATCCTGGGTTAGGAACTGTTAAAAAGTTATCGTTGATGCATCATTTAGAATTGATGAATAATAATTTTAGTGGGGTGAAATGAGGATGTTATATTGCAGTAATTGTTTCACTGATATTCAGATAAAGGCAATAATAGATGGCACGAATGCTGATGTGCGTAAAAATGTAAATCACAAAATTGGTAATTGTAATTTTTGCGGTGCGAAAGATGTGTATGTGTGTGATACTAGTAATGGTGGACCTATCGAAGAATATTTTAACGGCTTGTTAGATATTTATACTCCTTCATGTATGTTGCCACCTAATTTCCCAAAGAATAAAATAGGATTTATTAAAGATATTCTTCACGATAGGTGGCATATATTTAATTTAGGTATTGAAGCGAATAAAATTTACGATTTTATTAAATCGATATGTGCTAAAAAATATTCATCTAATCCAATGCTGTTTGATTCTGAGGTAGGAGTTAGACAATTTTGTGATACAAACTATTTAGAAAATAATTCTATTTTGAAGAACCATAATTGGGATGAATTTGTAGAAAATATTAAAACGGTTAATCGATTTCATAGTTCATACATTAACATAGAAAAGTTAGATGAATTTTTGAAATATGATGTTAATCCATCTTATAAAGAAGGTAGAGTTTTTTATAGAGCGAGAATATGTCCTAATGCTGAAGGATATGCAAGTGATGATATGGGCGCTCCTCCTAGTTGTAAAGCTAAAGATGGTAGAGTGAATTCCAAAGGTATATCTGTCCTGTATCTTTCTGACTCAATAGAAACAACTTTAAATGAGGTTCGCGCAGAGAAATATGATTATGTAACTATTGCACGTTTTAGGCTTAAAAAAGACATTAAAGTAATAGATTTAGCAAATATTGTTAATAGAATAAGCCCATTTACTGATATTGACTATACTCAATATGCAATCAATATCGAGCATTTAAAGAAAATTGCTGAAGAAATATCAAAGCCTGTTAGAAGTAATAATGAGTTTGATTATATTCCGACACAGTATCTTAGTGACTATATTAAAAGTAGAAAATATGATGGAATAGAGTATACGAGTGTTATGGTTGAAGGCGGTGAAAATATAGCTGTGTTCAATCCGAAGGAATTGGAATGTATAGGAACAGAAGTTTACAAAATTGATTCTATTAAGTATTACACAACTTTACTTGCTGAAGAATGAAATATTTTTTGTAATAAGTATATTTTTGTGTGAGTTTAACGAAATCGCATTTACGTTTATGTACAATACTTCGTGTGTTTCCTATTATATTTAGCTATTTAAATTTGCTTTTGTTATAAGATTAGTCAAATATATAGAATACATACCACTTGCATGGTAAATTTACAAATTATGGCTCAGATTAAAGATATGTTGGAATCGTCAACACCTATTCGCATAGACGGACGTGCTGTAGACGAATTGAGACCTGTAAAAATCACACGCAATTTCACAAGTGTTCCAGAAGGTTCTGTGCTAATTGAATGTGGGAATACTCGCGTTATGTGTACTGCAACTTTTACAGTTGGTGTACCTAGATGGCGTAAAGATTCAGGACTCGGATGGGTTACTGCTGAATATTCAATGCTTCCTAGAGCCACTGAGCAGCGCACGGATCGCGAATCAGTTAAAGGAAAAGTAGGGGGTCGCACGCATGAAATCAGCAGGCTTATAGGTCGCTGCTTGCGTGGAGTAGTAGATATGAAAGCAATGGGTGAAACGCAAATTCAAATCGACTGCGACGTTTTACAAGCGGACGGTGGTACTCGTACAGCATCTGTAACTGGAGCGTATGTTGCACTTGTTGACGCATTGCGTTGGGCAGAAAAAAATAAGCATATTCACTCTGCTGATCGCGTTCTTAAAGACTCTGTATCTGCTGTATCTGTGGGAGTAATAAATGGTACTCCAATGTTGGATTTGCCATATATAGAAGATAGTCAAGCAATGACAGATATGAATGTTGCTATGACTGGTTCTGGAACTTTTATTGAAATTCAGGGCACAGCAGAACATCGCCCATTTAATCGCGATGAGCTAAACGTTTTACTTGACTTAGCTACTAAAGGAAACAGGGAACTTCAAGAAAAACAGCGTGAAGCACTTAGATCTTAATCGGATTTAAATGTGTTTGCTAAAGAGAGTTTGAATTGTATTAAATCATCTTATGAATTCTATGAGAAAGGCAGATAGAGTGAAAATTATTGTGGCAACGCATAATGAGGGTAAACTTGTGGAAATTAAGCGCATACTTTTTGAGGAGTGTGCGGATTTTGCGTGCCAGGTCACTCTATTAACAGCAGGCTCTTTAGGTCTTCCTGATCCAGTTGAAACAGGCGTAACTTTTGAGCAAAACGCTTTGCTTAAAGCTCGTTGCGTTGCAAGTCTTACAGGTTGCCCTGCGATTGCAGACGATTCTGGACTCATAGTTGATGTGCTTGGAGCTGCTCCTGGAATACTTTCTGCGCGCTGGAGTGGTGTGCACGGAGATGATTTAGCAAACAACACTTTACTTCTTAAGCAACTTTCAGATATTCCAGATCCATGTCGTACTGCTAGATTCCGTTGTGCTGTGGCTTTGGCTGTTCCTGAAGATTGCAATCAAATACATCAAGAAAGCGCTATGAACCATTCTCATAGTTTCGAAATAGTACGATTTGGTGAAATGACTGGCAGGCTTTTGCGCGAGTCTAGAGGTGAAAATGGTTTTGGATACGATCCGCTTTTTGTTCCAGATGATCAGCCTGTTAGAAATGGCGTGCAAATGGAAGGATTGACTTCTGCTGAGCTTAGCGCGGAAGAAAAAAACGCGATATCTCACAGAGGTAAAGCCTTGAGAGCGCTACTACCAGAATTGAAAGCAATGTGCTTTACTGAATGAAAGAATAGTATAGTAAAAGGCGCGCGCAAAGGCGAGTTAAGTAAAACTAATCTAGTAAACTCAGTAAGTATTCTAAAAACTAGTTTTAGTGAGCCAGAGGAAATTTATGTCTAAGTTCTTATTGAACAGAAAGTCTTGTGCACAGTCTTGCGAATCGGATAATAATATTGCGAATCGCAAAGAAGAAGAGCTTAGTGAAACTAAATCTGAAACTAAATCTGAAACTAAATCTGAAACTAAATCTGAAACTTCTGCTGATACTTCTTGCGAAACTTCCTCTCATGCTTCGCGTCCTGAAACTTCCACTGAAACTTCCTCTAAAACTTTTGACTCGTCTAAAGCTGCACAGCTTGCTATTTCAAGTTCTCCAGATTCGCCGAATCCTGCTTTTAGTTCGTCTGCTCGCACAATTTTTATTGGCATGATTCTCACTCTTTTAGGCGGAGCACTTTGGGGCACGAATGCAACAGTGTCTAAGATTCTTATGGGCGATTATCATGTAACTCCCTTGCAAATTGCGTGTGTTAGACAACTTGCTGCAGGCGTTCTTTTCTTCATAACAGCTAGTATTTGCACAAGAAAGCAATTAGTTAGTGCAGTGAAATCTACGCGTTCTTGGGGAATGTTCGTTTTAACTGGAATAGTATGTGTGTTGCTAACTCAAGTTTCATATTTATGGGCGATTGATTGGACTAATTCCGGAACTGCAACTGTGTTGCAAAGTCTTAATCTTGTGTTTGTGCTCGTATACGCGTGTTTGAAGAATAGGCGATTTCCTAATGTGCGTGAAAATGTTGGTGTTTTACTCGCTTTTGTTGGCACTGCTTTAATGGCAACTGGTGGCGATTTTTCTAAATTATCTCTACCAATTATGGGGCTTATCTGGGGGCTAGTAGATGCTGTTTCAACAGCAGCTCTTGCGATTATGCCAGTTAAATTGATTGCTAAGTGGGGAAATCTTTCAATAAACGGCATAACGTTTATTGTTGCTGGGCTGATTTTGTTGCCTTTTGTTAGACCATGGGAAACTATGCCTGCGTTGGATTGGCGTGGAATCGCTCTTTTTGCTTTTACTGTAGTTGGCGGAACTTTTGGAGCGTATTGGCTGTTTCTTTCAGGCATAATGCGAGTTGGTGCTGTTCGCGGAACTCTGCTTGGTGCTAGTGAGCCAGTGATGGCTGCGATTACAGCTGTAATGTTTACTGGTGCAGTGTTTTCTTGGGCTGATTTTGTTGGTTTTGCTCTTATATTCATAATGATGACTCTTCTTAGATGATTTGATTATCTGATGATTTGATTATTTTCTCGTAATCTTCCTCTAAAGCTCTAAAGAAATTATTTAATAAATTTTTGCTAAACTTTTCTGTACTTTGGGATTTTTTGATACTTTGGGATTGTTCGATACTTTCGGAATTTTCAGTATTTTCGAAATTCTTAGAACTTTTTCTACTTTCAGAATTCTTAGAATTCTCAATAAAATTCACGTTAAATTTTAGAAGAATTTCAACACGCTACTATTGCATATGAACATTCAAAATGTTATAGTTGCGGTAACGTTACCGCAAAAGGACGAGTAAGAAAATCGTTCTTATGCAGTATCGGGCTTACTAGATATATGATCGGCGCCGATGGAATATCGAAGTAAGAAATAATTATTGATTGTGGTGTCTTATGCATGGTTGCTTAAGAGCCGTTTCCCAAAGACGAGAGGAGTATATGGAAAACGTAATAGAAAGCTGAACGTGAGTAAAAAGAGCTTTTCATTATGCGAATAACTAACATGTAATAAAAGCCAAAGTAAAGCAAGACTAAAACTCAAGTTAGAGTTTAGATAAGTGAACAAAATCTAAAGCAAGAGTTCTGGTAAGAGTTCGAGCAAAATCTAAAGCAAGAGTTCTAGCAAGAGTTCTGGCGAGAGTTTAAGTTAGCTTGAAAATTAAACGGAAATTAAACGTAAATTAAACGTAGATCAAACATAAATTAAAAGTTCAACGCAATAATATAAGCTACAAATTAGTAAAGTATGTTGTGTTAAAGCTGGTAAGAAAATCCAACGTAAAACTGTTGAGGAGGTGTTTATGACGTACATCACTATTCGCGATGTTGCTCAACGTGCAGGAATTTCAGTTTCGACTGTTTCTCGTGCGCTTAATAATAATGGTCGTATATCATTAAACACTAAAGCAAAAGTTGAGCGTGCTGTAGCGGAATTAGGTTATATTCCGGATTCTCGCGCTCAAGCTATGCGATCTTCTCGTACTAAAACAGTTGGATTATTAGTTCCAGATATTCGTAACGCGTACTTTGCTGAATTAGCTTATACTGTTCAAGACTCATTGTTTGATGCGGGTTATTGTGCGTTTATAGGAACATCTTCTGAAAGCGCAGCTCGTCAAGATTCATTCCTAGCAAGCATTCTTTCTCAAAGAATTGATGGTGCAATTATTGTTCCTCAAGGCGAAGTGACAGAAGCTTTGGAAAAATTGATTGAGCAGCATCTCCCATTGATGTTCATGGATCGACATGTAGAACCTCAATCTGGCGGATTAGAGAATGTGCCTGTTGTTGATTCAGATCCTACTAACGGCATTTGTGATGCTTTAAAAGACATAAAACGTCATGGCTTTCTTTCTGTTGGTTATATTTCTGGGCCTATTGTTGCATCGCCTTCATTACAAGAGCGTGAGCAAGTGTTTCGCAATGTTGCTTCGAAGATGTTTGGTGAAAATAATGTTTTCGTTGAATCAACAGGGTTTGATCAATCATCTTGCGTTAATGTAGTGAATCGTATGAGAAATTCTGGAGTTAAGGCGCTTATAGTTGGATATTCTCCAGATGCGTTGCGTGTGATGAACGTTATGGCTCGGGAAGGTTTAGTTATTGGAAAAGATATGTCGTTGATTTCATTTGATGATGTTGAAGTTTTCCGATTAGCTACTCCGCATATTTCAGTTATTTCGCAGCAGGTTCAAATAATTGGTCGCACTAGTGCTGAGCTATTTTTGGATATGCTTGAAAATAATTCTGAAGTGAAATCTCATCGCGTAGAAACAGTTTATATTCCACGCGAATCGCTTGGGAACGCGTGACTTTTGTAATGCGAATACGTTTAGAAAATACGTCTAAGTATTAAATATTAAATACTAAAAACTAAATACTAAATACGTTTAGAGAATACATCTAAATACGTTTGCATAATTCAACATAATCTGTAATTTTTCGTAAGGCAATGATGCTAAGCGAAGGAGGCAAGACATGACGGAGCTGTCGTTAGTAGGAGTATCGAAAATATTCGGTAATTCTACAGTAGTTGACAATGTTTCTGTAACTGTTAAGCCGGGAGAAGTGCATGTACTTCTTGGTGAAAACGGTGCTGGAAAGTCAACTGTTATTAAAATTATGAGTGGTATTTATCAGCCAGATAAAGGCCATATTGAAATTAACGGTGAAACAGTTCGTATTCCTAATGTGGATGCGGCTCGTAAGTTTGGCATTGCTGTAATACACCAAGAGCTGAATCTAGTGCCAGAACTTTCTATTATGGAAAACCTGTTCTTAGGAACTATTCCTACAAAATTTGGCTTTGTGGATCGTGCCACAATGCGTGCTAAAGCACAAGATGCTTTGAAAGTAATAGGTCTTTCAGAGGATGTTAGTAAGCCTATGGGTGAGCTTGGTGTTGCTCGCCAGCAAATGGTTGAGATTGCAAAAGCTTTAATGCAACATGCGTCAATTTTGATTCTCGATGAGCCTACTGCTGCATTGACTAAGCGTGAGTGTGAACAGCTTTTCAGCATTATGGAAGATTTGAAAACTAAGAATGTTGGAATGGTTTTCATTTCGCATCATTTAGATGAAATCGCTAGGATTGGCGATGTTGTAACTGTACTTCGAGATGGAAAGTATGTTGACACTGTTGATGCGAAAGTTCCAGAAAAAGAGCTTGTGCGACTTATGGTTGGTCGAGATATTACTAATCAGTTCCCACACGGAAATCGCTATAAGGGCGAGGAGCTGCTTAAAGTTGAAGGCTTGACTAGAAAAGGAGATATTCAAAAGGTTTCCTTCAGTGTGCATGCTGGGGAAGTGGTTGGATTGGCTGGCTTAGTTGGAGCTGGTCGTACTGAAGTTCTTCGTGCTATTTTTGGCGCTGATACTTATGATTCTGGTTCTGTGTATGTTGATGGCAAGAAGATTCCTAAAGCAAATATCGCAGGTAGTATTGATGCAGGTCTTGGATTAGTTCCAGAAGATAGACGCACTCAGGGCTTGATTCTTGAAGCATCGGTTGCTGAAAATCTTGGAGTTTCGACTTTGATTCCTACATCTCACGTTGGTTTTGCTGATTTGAAAGGTCAGCGTGAACGTGAAGAATCGACTGCAAAACTTTTACGTATTCGCATGGAAAGCATCGATCAGCTTGCTGGTTCTCTTTCTGGCGGAAATCAGCAGAAAATCGTATTTGGTAAGTGGTCAATGGCAAAAGTAAAAGTGTTGCTTCTTGATGAGCCAACTCGCGGTGTTGATGTTGGTGCTCGAGTTGAAATCTACGAACTTATAAACAGTATTGTAGAAAATGGCGGCGCTGTACTTATGGCTTCTTCAGATTTGCCAGAAGTGCTTGGAATGTCTGATCGCGTGCTTGTGATGTCGAATGGAAAGATTAGTGGAGAGTTGGATGCAAGCCAAGCTACACAGGAAAGTGTGATGGAACTAGCTGTAACGCATTTGGATTCTTAATCTTTGACTAAAGAGATACGGAAATATAAATAAAACTAAAAATAAATTATCGATTTTTGATAATACTTATAAAAATATCGATAAAAATCTTATAAAACGTAAAAAGTTGCGGATTATTTAAATAAGACTTGCGCATTGAAGCGTGAGAGTTATTTAAGATTCGCATACATATGAGGACAAAATCCGCATAGATAAAGGAGTATCGACGATGACTACTGAACAAAGTACGAAATCTCAGAGCTTAGGTTATGGCAAGAAAGATAAGGGTTTTCTGCCTGTAATTAAGCAATTTGCATCCCGTAATGGTGCTCTTATTGGTTTGATTATTTTGTGTGCAGTACTTTCTTGCGCAACGCCAGCGTTTTTGACTAGTATCAATATCATTAACGTTGGTATTCAAGCTGCAACTGTTGCTATTTTGGCATTCGGACAAACATTCGTTATTGTTTCTGCTGGAATTGATTTGTCTGTTGGTGCAGTAGCTGCAATATCTAGTATGTTAGTTGCGTACACTGGTGCTTCAATGGGATTGCCTCCAATTCTCACTATTTTAGTTGGCATATTAACTGGTGCTGTGTTTGGCTTAATTTCAGGTGTTGCTAATGCTTTCCTTAAACTTCCATCATTTATTGCTACTTTAGCTATGATGTCTGTAGCTCGTGGACTTACGCTTGTAGTTTCAGACGGTAGACCAATTTCTACATCTGGTATGGTGAACTTCTTCGGAGCTACTGTGGCTGGTATTCCAATGCCAATTGTGATGATGATTATTATGGGAGTTATTGCATCTGTAACTTTGAACTTTACAACTACAGGACGTTCTATGTATGCAGTTGGCGGAAATATGGAAGCTTCCAGACTTTCTGGCATTAACATTCATAAGACTCAGATCATGGTGTTCATTCTTTCTGGAGTTTTCTCTGCTATTGCAGGTTTGGTGATTGCAGGTCGTTTGCATTCAGCACAACCTCAGGCTGCAACCGGTTATGAGATGGATGCAATCGCTTCTGTTGTAATTGGTGGTGCTTCACTTTCTGGCGGCAAAGGTAAGATTTCCGGTACTTTTGTTGGCGCAATTTTGTTAGCAGTTATTCGTAACGGCTTGAATATTTTGAACGTTTCTTCCTTCTGGCAGCAAGTCGTTATTGGCTTAGTGATTGCTTTCGCTGTGAGCCTTGATACTTTGCGTAGAAAGGAAGATACTCACTGATTTTTACGTTTCTTTATTTTCTGACCTCTCCTATGAGAAAGGAGGTGTGCTTCCTCAAATGGTATTGATTTAATCCGTAAGCAAATCGATACCAGCACAAATAAATAAATACGGAAAAGAAAAATAAAATATAACTGAAAATATAACTGAAAATACTGGGCTAAAGTCCAAATTTATAACTTAATGAATAACTTAAAATCTATAACTTAATGAATAACTTAAAATTTATAACTTAAAGGTAATGATCAAAAACAAAAGCATAATGATTACACATCGACTTGCTTAGCGAAGATTTGCAAATTGTAGCAAATTTACGCAAAAGCGAGCGAGATATATTCGTAAAGTTTTGCGAGTATATCTGATGATCAAAGGAGATATGATGAACAATCAAACATTGCACCGCAGTATTAAACTAGTTTGCGCAGCGATGGCGGCTGGAGCGCTTGTTTTAGGTATGAGCGCGTGCGGAAATTCAAATTCTAGCGATAAAGTTGCATTGTTAGTTTCTACATTAAACAATCCATTCTTCGTAGATTTGCGAGATGGAGCACAAGCTGAAGCAAAGAAATTGGGTGTTGAATTACAAGTTTCTGATGCTCAAAACGATTCTTCAAAGCAGCAGGATCAAGCTCAAAATGCTCAATCGCAGGGAGCTAAAGCAGTAATTATTAACCCAGTTGATTCAGATGCTGCTGCTCCTTCTGTTTCTCCATTGTTGAGTGCAAATCTTCCTGTAATTTCTGTTGATCGCTCTGTTACAGGTGTAGAAGTTACTTCACACATTGCTTCTGATAACGTTGCTGGTGGCGCTCAAGCTGCAGATGCTCTTGCAAAAAGCATGGGAGAAAAGGGAGAAGTGCTGATTTTGCAAGGTATTCCAGGTGCTGCTTCTACTCGTGATCGTGGTAAAGGTTTCAAGGATCGTATTAAGAAATACTCAGGAATCAAGGTTGTTGCTGAGCAGACTGCTAACTTCGATCGCGCTGAAGCTTTGAATGTTGCAACAAATTTGCTACAATCTCATCCAAATGCAACTGGAATCTACGCTGAAAACGATGAGATGGCATTAGGTGCTATCCAAGCGTTAGGCGCTAAAGCAGGTAAGGATGTTAAAATAGTTGGCTTTGATGGTACTGCTGATGGCATGAAAGCAATTAAGGCTGGTACTATGGCTGGCACTATTGCACAGCAGCCGAAGGAACTCGGTCGCGCAGCTGTTGAAGCAGCTGTTAAGGCTATTAAAGGTGAGAAAGTTTCTAAGACTGAGCCAATTACTGTGAAGACTGTAGATGCAACGAATGTAAGTGATTTTGAGTAATTGCTTAAAATTTGCATTTCGAAAATATAATTGAAAATCAAATTAAAAGCTATAACTGAAGAATATAACTGAAGATATAACTGAAAAATATGAGCTATGCTCAAAATATAACTAAAAATATAACTAAAAAATAATTAAATATATAACTGAAAAATAATTAAAAAATAATTAAAAAATAATTAAAAAATAAT